>JAITTC010000094.1 GCA_031287285.1 Christensenellaceae bacterium | reverse complement strand
CGCGCCAGGTTTCGCCGAGCGTTCAGCGAGGCGGCAAATGCAAAAGGGTGCTGGCATTTAAGCGGAGCGCAGGCGAGCCTGCGCAGCAGCCCCCCCTAAGGCCCTTCGGGCTGTAGGGGACATTTTTTAGCCAATGCAGGCGCGCTTTTGCGAGCTGGGTTTAGGATGGCGGCGAGGAATGGCTGGGTTTTTTGCCGCGTTTGTGATATGCTATCGGGGCAAGGCGTCAATCGCCGCGCCCGCAGGGTGCCCTCGCCAAAAGAGGGGTAAAAGGGAAGCCGCAAACCGGCGCAGCCCCCGCTGCTGTAGGGGTGGATGGCCGGCCAAAAAGCCACCGGGGGCAAGCCCTCCCGGGAAGGCGGCCGCAGCCAGAAGAACCCGAGCCAGAAAACCTGCCCTGCGCCTTGAGCTCAAATCCATCACCCCTTTCGGGCTCCTGGGAGGGCGCTGCTTCCGCGCACGGAGGGTGCGCGGGCCGCGTTTTGGCCGTTGATGCCCTTGCGGAAAGGCAACAAAGCCATGAAGAACCGTAGCTCTTTAAGGGCGCTGGGCGCCCTGCTCCTGCTTTTGACGCTCCTTTTAGGCGCCTGCGCCCAAACCGCGCCCGGCGCGCAAGGCACCGTGACCGACGGGCTGGGCCGCGAGGTCGCCCTGGGCGCTGTGCCGCAGAAGATCGTTTCGCTAACCCCGGCCAACACCGAGATCCTCTGCGCGTTGGGCCTGGAAGAAAGGCTCGTCGCCGTGGACGACTACTCGAATTACCCAGGCGCCGTGGCCGAGCTGGAAAAGATCGGCGCGTTTAACGAGCCCAATATCGAGCGCATCGCGGCGCTGAAGCCGGATCTCATTTTGGCCGGAGATAAGCTCCAAAAAGACGCGATCGACCGCTTGGCGCAGCTCGGCCTCACGGTCGCTGCCACCGAGGTCAGCGGCGTCGATGCGATTCCGGATTCGATTTTGCTGGTGGGCAAGCTGACGGGCGCCGAAAGCGAGGCGAAGGCGCTGGCTGACTCGTTTGCGGCCCGCGTGAGCGCCCTGCGCGAGCGATATAAGGGCTTGGGGGAAAGCGAGAGGCCGACCGCCTACTGGGCGCTCTCTTACGGCGAGTTTGGCGACTATACGGCAGGCGCGGGAGCCTTCCCCACGGAGATGATCGAGATCGCCGGGGGCCTTTCGGTTTCGCGCGAAATGCCGGTGCCCTGGCCGATGTACTCCCTCGAGCAGCTCACGCTTGACGACCCGGATTTCATCTTTTTGCCGATTGATCCCGCTTTTGCCGCGGATTTTGTCGGCTTAGAGCCCTATGCGTCGCTTACGGCCGTGAAGGAAGGGCGCGTGGTCTTCATCGACCCGGACGCATCCTCAAGGCCGGGGCCCAGGCTGGCGGATGCCCTGGAAGCGATCGCAAAAGCCTTGCACCCGGAAGGCTGAGGCGATGAAACGGCGCGGATGGCTATTCCCGGCGCTCTTTCTGCTGCTCGTGCTGGCGGGGGGCGTTTCATTGCTGTTTGGCGGGGCCAGATTGCCGCTTGCGCGCCTGCTTGCCGCGTTCAGGGGGCGAGATGAGGCCGCGGCGATCATCCTTTGGTCGCTGCGCCTGCCTAGGGTGCTGCTCTCGATGACCGTCGGGGCGGCGCTGGCCATCGCCGGGGCGCTGATGCAGGGCGTCTTTCAAAATCCCATGGCGGATCCGCATATTTTGGGCGTATCCTCCGGGGCCGCCTTAGGGGCTGCCCTTGGAATGGCTCTTTTTGGCGGGGTGGCGGCGCTGCCGCCCCTCGCCTTTGTGTTTGGCCTGCTCGCCGCGGGCCTGGTCTACGCGCTGTCGCGCGGGGGGAGCACCGTGGCGCTGCTGCTTGCCGGCACCGCGGTTTCCGCCTGCCTATCGGCCATGGTTTCGATGCTGATGCTCTTTCATCGCGATGGGCTGGAAAGGGTGCTGCTCTGGACGATGGGCTCCTTCACCATGGCCGGCTTTGATCGCCTTTTGATCTGCTTGCCGGCGACCATGGTCGGTTTATTGGGCGCCATGTTCCTGTCTGGGGATCTGAACGCGCTGCAGCTGGGCGACGAGCAGGCGGCCTCCCTAGGTGTTCGGGTCGGCCGCACGCGGCTTTTCGCGCTGCTGATCGCCAGCTTCATGACGGCCGCCGCGGTTTCGATGAGCGGCATCATCGGCTTTGTGGGGCTGATGGTGCCCCATGGGGTGCGGCTGATCGCGGGGCCCGCGCATGAGAGGCTGATCCCCCTTTCGGCCTTGGGCGGGGCCGCGCTGCTCTGCCTGACCGACACCCTGGCGCGCAGCCTGCTCGCGCCCATGGAGATCCCCGTCGGGGTGCTGACGGCGCTGCTTGGCGGGCCGTTCTTCCTGCTTCTTTTGCGTAAAAACCTCAAAGGGGGGCACGGCCTTGGGCTTTGAATTGGAGGCTCGCGCCCTGCGCGTAACCCTTGGCGGCAAGGAAATTCTAAGGCCGTTCAGCGCGCGCTTTTGCGGGGGGAAGCTATACGGCATCTTGGGGCCGAACGGCGCCGCGAAAACCACGCTGCTGCGCGCCTTGGCCGGACTGCTGCCCCCGAGCGGGGGCGAGGTGCTTCTTGACGGCAGGCAGATCAAGGCCTATGGCAGCCGCGAGAGGGCCAAAAGGCTTTCGTATATGCCGCAGGACGCGCCGCGTCCCGAGGGCTTCACCCTGCGGGAGATGGTCGCCATGGGCAGAACCCCCTATCGAAGCTTTTGGCAGAGGGAAGCGCCTGGCGAAAAGCTGGCCGTGGAGGAAGCCCTGCAGCGGGCGGGGCTTGCGGAGCTTGCTTTAAGGGAGCTGCGAAGCCTTTCGGGCGGGGAATGGCAGCGCGCCCTGATCGCGCGCGCGCTGTGCCAAGGCGCTGAGGGCCTGCTGCTCGATGAACCTGCTTCGGCGCTTGACATCGCCCACGCGGGGCGCGCGCTTTCGCTGCTGCACGGCCTTTGCGGCGAAGGGAAATGCGCCGTGCTCGTCTTGCACGACATCAACCTCGCCTCCATGCTCTGCGACGAGATCGTGCTGATGAAGGGGGGCGAAAGGCTGGGCTTCGGCCCGCCAGAGAGCGTTTTGACGGCGGAAAGCCTTGAAAAAGCCTATGAATGCGCCGTGCGCGCCGTGCGGGACGAGAAAACAGGCCGAAGTCTGTTTTTCGCGGAGGCGATTCGCTGAAGGGTTGGCGTGCCTTGCTTGACTAGGGCGTGAAGCGAAGCATATAATGAAGCCAGCATTTTGACGAAGGAGGCCTTTGCATGTTTGAGCGAGGCATCACGACCCTGAAGCAGGGAAGGATTTTGGGCGAAAGACTGGAAGATGGAATCATGGCGTTTAAGGGGATTCCCTACGCGAAGCCGCCGATCGGCGCGCTGCGCTGGAAGTTGGCCGAAGCGCCGCTGCCCTGGGAGGGCGTTTTGGACTGCCGCGACTACAGGCCGAGCTTTACGCAGGTGACGTTGCAGGAGGGCTCGTTCTATCAGAAGGAGTTTTACCCCTTCAACAGGCCGATGTCGGAGGATGGCCTGAGCTTAAATGTTTGGACGCCCGCGAAGGCGGAAGAAGAAAAGCTGCCCATCTATATTTGGATTCACGGCGGCGGCTTCGTCGAGGGTTCGGGCGCGGCGCTTCAGTTCATCGGGAACAGGCTTGCGCAAAAGGGCCTCGTCGTGGTGACGATTAACTACCGCCTGGGGGCGCTGGGCTTCATGGGCCACCCGGAGCTGACTGCAGAGGCCGGGGCTTCCGGAAATTACGCCTTTTCAGACATGATCCAGGCCATACGCTTTGTGAAAGAGAACGCGAAGGGCTTTGGCGGCGACCCGGAAAACATCACCATCGACGGCCAGAGCGCGGGCTCGATGGCCGTTTTGTCGCTCGTGGCGAGCGCAAAGGCGAAGGGGCTCTTCCAAAAGGCCATGGCGCAGAGCGGCGGCGTTTTAGGCCGCGAGGTGAAGACATTAAAGGACCTGGAGGCCCAGGGGATTGAGCTGCAGAAGGCGCTGGGCGCGAAGAGCATCGCGGAAATGCGCCTGATCCCAGACCAGGAGATTTTGGCCGTCTCAAAGAAGCTCGGCCTCGTCTTCCGGCCCGGAATCGACGGCCTTCTTCTTGATAGGCCGCATTTTGAGATCTACGAGGCAGGCCTGCAAAATCCGGTTGACCTGATCGTGGGCTCGAACGCTGCGGAAGGCGCGATGGCGCAGGCGCAGGCAGGCGATTTGGAAGCGCATCAGAAGGCAGCAAAGGCCTATGGCGCGGAGGAAGCCGAGTTCTTAAGGCTCTTCCCCGCAAAGAGCGATGAGGAGGCCTGCCGCGCCGGCGACCTGTTCAGGAGCGCAAAAACCTTCGCCGGCATGGAGCAGATCGCCGCGCTGCAAAAAAAGCTCGGCAAAAAGGCCTTTCTTTATTGCTTCGAGCAGGAATCCCCCAATGAGGACGGCAGCGTCATCGGCGCGTTCCATTCCAGCGAGCTGGTCTTCCAGTTCGGCACGCTCTACACCTCGACCTTTAGGCCCTGGCGCGAGGAGGACCATGCCCTGTCTGGCAAGCACATGGCCTACATCGCCGCCTTCTGCAAGAGCGGGAGCCCGAACGCCGAGGGCCTGCCGCTTTGGGAGGAATACGACGGGGAGCACTGCATGCGCATCGGGCCGAAGCTGGGAATGAGCGAAAAGCCCTTCGGCGAGGCGCTTTCCTTCGCGAAAAGCCACCCATAAAGAAGCGAAAAGAGCAAAAAAGGGGATTCGTCGATGCCGGAAGTCAAGAGCGTGTTTCTTCTGCGCCATGGCGAGGTTCAGGGCGCGAAGGAAGGCGCATACTACGGGAAAAGCGACCATATTCTAAGCGAGAGCGGCGTTTTGCAGGCCAGAGCCGCGGCCCAGCGCCTGGAGCGCGTGCCCATTCAGGCCGTTTATACATCGCAGCTTCGCAGATGCCTGCAGACCGCGCGGCTGGTGGCTGGGGAAAAGCGGCCCGTTTACCCGATCGAGGGCTTTGCGGACCTCGACTTTGGCCAGTGGGAGGGGCTTGCCATCGCGGAAGCCAGGAAGGACGAGGCTGCCTGGGCCGCCTGGGCAGGCAACGGCCTTCATGG
>JAITTC010000111.1 GCA_031287285.1 Christensenellaceae bacterium | reverse complement strand
GGTGATTGGGGTCTGAAAGGATTTGGGCCCAAAGGGCGCTGAGCCCCGGGGAAGAAGCGGGAACGGCGCTTTCGTGCAGATGAACATAGAGGGCGAGCAAGGCATTTAAGTCCTCAGCTTTGGCCTCGCGGATGGTTAAGGCCGCGCTTCCATGCTTTTGAATCTGCTCGTTGAGCAGGTTGATGTTGCCGCAGCCCAGGGTGATCACGAAATCACCGGGCTGCCAATGGGCGCGAAGATAGCCTTCGGTGCCGTCAAAGTCCTTGGTATAGACCGCGGGCACCCCTTTTTTTTGCATCGCGTCCACCAATTGGCGCGAGTGAATGTCGCCCGGGTCCTTTTCGCGGGCCGCGTAAATATCGGTGACCAGCACCTCGTCCGCACCGTCAAAGGCGGTTAAATAGTCGCTGAAGAGCGCCTTGGTGCGCGAATAGGTATGCGGCTGGCAAACCACATACAATTTGCCTTTCGCGCGCGCCGCGGCAAGCGGCACCACCGAGCGGAATTCCTCCGGGTTGTGGCCGTAATCATGGTAGAGCGTCACGCCCTCTACGTCGCCCGTGTGCTCAAAGCGGCGGTGCGCGCCGCCGAACTTTTCGAGCGCGGGGGCGATTTCATCCATCGAAAGGCCCAAAACCCGGGCGGAGGCGATCGCGCCAAGCGCGTTTAAGGCGTTCAGCCTTCCCGGCACACGGAGCCGCACCCGGCCAAGGGGCTTGCCGCCTTCCAGGGCGGTGACGCTGTAGCAGAGGGTTTCGTCTGGCTCCAAATCGGCAGCCGCATAATCGGCCGGCGCATCAAGCCCATAGCTGAGGGTTTTGCAGGCAACGCGGCCCCTCATCGCCAGGGCCCTTGCGTTATCTGCGCAGAGCACGACGGTGCCGTTTTCGCGAACTTGCGAGAGGAATTTCAAAAAGGCGCTCTCGATGTGGAAGATATCCTTATAATAATCGAGATGGTCTGCGTCGATGTTGAGCAGCAGCACGAGACTTGGGTGCAGGGTGAGGAAGCTTTCTTGAAACTCGCAGGCCTCGGTGAGGAAGAGGTCGCCCTTTCCGCTGCGCACGCTACCGCCTATGTAGTCCAGCTCCCCGCCGATGTGAATCGTGGGATCCAGGCCGGAATCGGCCAGGATCACGGCCAGCATCGAGGTGGCCGTTGTCTTACCGTGGGTGCCGCATACCGAAACGGAGCGGCTGAAATGGCTCGAAAGCTGGCCGAGCAGTTCCGCGCGCTCAATAGTCGGGATTTTCAGCCTTTCGGCCTCTAAAAGCTCCGGGTTATCTTTAGAAATCGCCGCCGTATAAACGATGAAGCCCGCGCCGTGCACGTTGCCGTCGAAATGGCCGATGGTGACGGGCACGCCAAGCGCTGTGAGCGCCTCGGTCGCGTGGGAGGCGACGCGATCTGAGCCGCTGATCTCGTAGCCCTGCCCGCGCACGAGCCGCGCAAGCCCCCGCATCGACGACCCGCCGATGCCGATGAAGTGAATGCGCTCGCCCCGATGGGCCGCAAGCTGGTTTTTATCCATGCTGCACCTCGTTTGCTTTTTCTTCCAGTAAGCTATGCATCAGGCGAAGAAAGGGTTCACCGCCCGAGCTAAAAAGCTTGGTTTTTCCCCGCCCGCCGGGCCGGAGCGCGTTATTTTGGGTTAAAACGCTTTGCAACCGGCGCGCGGTGCCCGCGTTGCCGTCCACGATTGCAGCCCCGGGGAAGAGGGCCTCGAATCTCGGGCGCAAGAAGACATAATGCGTGCAGCCCAGCACGATGGCGTCGATACTCTCGCGCAAAAAGGGCGCAAGCAGCGAGCGAATCGCTTCGTCTGCCTCTTTTGCGCTAAAGCAGCCGGATTCCACGAGCTCGACCAGCCCTTCGCCAACCAAGGGCAGCGCGCCCTCGCCATAAAGGGCCATGAGCTGCCTAAACTTAGGCAGGGCAAGCGTAGCCCGGGTCGCCAAAACGAGCACGCGCCCCTGCTTGCGCAGGGAATGCGCTGGCTTGAGCGCCGGCTCCATCGCCACGATCGGGATCGAAAGCTCCCGCCTGAGGGTTTCCGCGTGGGCGCTGGTGGCCGTGTTGCAGGCGATCACGAGGGCCTTAATGCCTTTTTTCAATAAAAAATCAACGCCATCCTGCGTGAGCGCGCGAATTTGCTCCAGCGGCTTTTCGCCGTAGGGCGCGTTTAAATTATCGCCATAATAGAGGAAATCCTCATGGGGAAGGAGCCCGCGCGCCTCGTTGAGCACGCTGATGCCGCCCACGCCCGAATCGAAAAAGCCGATCGACCCTTCCAAGCAAAGACCCCTCCAAAAATGAATCAGGATGAAAACCGAAAAGAGTATAGCACATTCCACGCTCTAAAGCAAAATGGGAACCTCCTCCGCGATTTCAAATCCGTTTTCGCGGACCGCGCAGCGATAGGCGCGCAAGAGCACGCCGGCCTCGCTCGCCTCGCGCAGGGTTTTGGCAAACTCAGGGTGCGTTTTTTCGTTCGGGGCAAAACCCGCGGCGCCTTCGAACTGAAGGATGAAGCAGGCGCAGGCATCAAGCCCTTGCGCCCTTAACTTCATCAGGCCCAAAAGGTGCTTGACGCCTCGCTCGGTGGGCGCATCCGGGAAATACCCGATGCCATCCCGCTCAAGCGTCACGCCCTTGACCTCGACGGCGCCCCGAAAGGCCGCGGCTTCGAGGTAAAAGTCAAAGCGCGAGTCGCCGAAATTCCACTCTGGCTTGATGAGCGTTAAACCGGGCGCAAAGCCGCCTTCCCTGGCGAAATGCCCAAAAACCTTGTTGGGCGCCTGCGAATCGATGTTGAAGAGCGCGCCGCCCTTATAAACCGCGACGAGGTCATAGGCGGTGGCGCGGGCGGCGCCCTTCGCCTTGGCGACGATTGCCCTCGCGCCCGGCACCAGCAGCTCGCCAAGCCTTGCCGTGCTCTTCACATGGCACTTCGCCGGGCCGGAAGAGAGCCTGACATGGGCCGAAAAGCGGCTGTCGCGCCCCATAAAGGCGCCTTCTTCGATTTCGCCATAGAGGATGAGTCCGCCCTGCATAAAAAGCCCCCCTTTTTACTGTTCAATCATAGAGCATTGAGGGCTGCCTGTCAAAAGAAAGAGCGAAAAGAAGCGGAAAGGCGGCGGTCTAGCGGCGTGGACGAGCGCATATCCTTTGCCTAAAGGGAGTGAGGACAAGATCATGGAGAGGCTGTGCGGGCTGTTTTGCGAGCCCTTCAAAAAAAAGCTTTTGGCACTCCCGCGCGAGGCGTTCGCGGAGCTGCGCGAGCTAAGAATCCGCGTGGGGCAGCAGCCCCTGCTCCTTGGGGCGGGCGAGCGCGTCCTCAGCGGCTTTCGGCCCACGCGCGCCGAGATGGAGCAGCTCTTCTTGCACTTTTGCGGCAATTCGCCCTATGCCTACGAAGAGCAGATCGCGGCGGGCTATTTAACACTGCCAGGCGGCCATCGCGTGGGGCTTTGCGGCCATGCAGTCCTCCGGCAGGGAAGCCTGCAGCGCCTGGACGGCATACAGGGCATGAATCTCCGCGTGGCAAGGGATGTTGAGCCCGAAAAAAGGCTTTTAAAGGCCGTGACGCGGGCCGGAAGTGCGCTGAACACCTTGGTGATCTCATCGCCCGGGCTTGGCAAGACCACGCTCTTGCGCGGCCTTGCCAGGCTTTTGAGCGAAAGCGGCCTGCAGGTCGGCGTGGTGGACGAGCGCGGCGAGCTCGCCGCGATGGAGCGCGGCGTGCCGCAGATGGATCTGGGCGCGCGCGCGGATGTGATGGATTTTTGCCCGAAAAGCCAGGCCATTCCGCTGCTGGTGCGCGCGATGGCCCCGCAGGTCATCGTGACCGACGAGCTTGGCGGCGCGGACGACCTAAGCGCCCTGAACGAGGCCTCGCGCTGCGGCGTGGCTGTGATCGCCAGCGCCCACGGAAGGGATCTAGGCGACATTCGGGCGAGGCCAACCCTTGGGGAAATAGAAAGGCGCTTCCCCTTCGAGCGCTATATCGTGCTCGCCGGCGCGCCGGGAAGAGTGCAGGGGGTTTACGATAGGGAGGGGCGCGCATGCAGCTACGCCTAGGGCTGGCGCTTTGCGGCGCCGCGCTGTTTGCCGCGGGGGGCTTTTATTCTGCCTGGCGCATGCGAAAGCGCCTGGAAGGCCTTGAAATCGAGGCCGAGGCGATTCGCTTCCTGCGCACCGAGATTTCGGCCTTTGATACCGCTCTGCCGGAGGCCTTGCGGCGGCTGCGGGGCGAGAACCGCCTGCTTGCCCTAAGCTTTGAGCAGGGCGGCGGGGCGGATGAAGATGCCCTGCAAAAGGCCGGGCGAAGCCTGCAGCTAAAAAAGGGGGATTTGGCGCCGCTCCATTCCCTGCTTCGGGCCATCCCGCACGGCGCAAGGGGGGAAACCCGCCATTTCGACGCGGCGCTTCAGGATCTAGAGGCGATTCGCCTAAAGGCCGCCGAAACCTTCAGCCGCGATGGGCCGCTCCACCAAAAGCTCGGGCTGCTCATCGGCGCTGCGGCATTCATTCTACTTTTGTGAGAGGGGGCGTGGATTGCGGATGAGCATGGATTTGGTGTTTAAGATCGCCGCGGTCGGCATCCTGCTGGCCGTGCTCAACCAGGTTTTAAAGAGCGCGGGGCGGGAAGACATGGCCACGCTCTCGACTCTAGCCGGGCTGGTGATCGTGCTGATGATGGTGATCGACCTCGTCGCGCAGCTTTTTGAGTCGATCAAGGCCCTATTCGGGCTCTATTAAAAGCAGGGCGAGGAAGTGTGAAATTTGACGGAGGAGCCTTATGGAGATTCTGCGCGTGCTGGGCATCACGCTCACGGCGGGCGCGGCGCTGCTCATGCTGCGCGCCCAGGGGCGTGGGGATATCGCCTTTTTGGTTTCAGCGGCCTTCGCCGGCCTCATGCTCTTTTGGGTGGCTGCGCAGCTCATGCCAGCGATCCAAAGCCTGACCGCCATGCTTCGCGAAGCGAATCTGCAGGAGGAAACCATCGCGCTCCTGCTCAAGGTCACCGGCGTGGCACTGGTGAGCGAGTTCGCGGCGCAGATCTGCAGGGATGCGGGGGAAGCTTCGCTCGCCTCCAAGGCGGAGCTCGCCGGGAAGGCCAGCGTGCTGCTCATGGCGCTGACGCCGCTGCTGGCGCTTTGCCGCCTGGCGCTTTCGCTCATTCCCTAAGAGGCGGGGCGAAAAGCAGGCCAAAAGCCTTGCTTTGCCTGTTGCTGCTTTGCCTTTGCTGGAGCCTTTCGTTTGCGGCGGAAGAAAGCCGGCTATTGCCCGGGGCGCTTGAGCTGATCGAGGGCATCGATCTTGGCCCCTGGCAGCAGCAGGTGCCGGGGCTAGACCTAAAAGCGCTGCTCGAGCGCTTTGCCAGCGGGGATTTTGCCGTGGAAGAAAGCTTTGCTGGCGATCTTTTGAAGGAAACGGCCCTTAAGGAGGCCGCAAATTGCCTGCCAAAGCTCCTTCGGGTGACGGTCATCGCTTTGATCCTGAGCCTTTTAACCGCCTTTCGCGATGCCTTTCAAAGCGACGATACCGCAAGGCTTTGCGAGATGATCGCCTACTTGACCGCAGCCGTGCCGCTGGGTTTTGACTTCATGGCGCTGGTCGATCAGGGGCAGGCGGCGATCGGCGCCATGGACGCCATCGCCAAAAACGTGCTGCCCACGATGATCTCGCTTTTGGCGGCGATCGGCGCCGGGGTTTCCGCAGCCGCGATCGAGCCGCTGGTGCTGATCGCGGGCAGCTTCATCGCGGACTTCCTGCGCGGGGTGCTGCTCTTTGCCCTGCGGCTCATGGCGGTGCTGGTGATCGTGAATTCCCTCACGGAAGACGGCCGCTTTTCGAAGCTTTTAAAGCTCGCCAAAACCTTCATCGGCTGGACGCTCGGCACCTGCTTTACCTCGTTTTTAGGGCTTTTGGCCATGAAGGGCATGGGCGGCGGCGTGTTTGACTCGGTGGCCCTTCGCGCCACGAAATACGCGGTGGATTCGTTGGTGCCGGTGGTCGGCGGCCTGTTTAAAGATAGCGTTGAAACCCTGGCAGGCTGCTCGCTGATCGTCAAAAACGCCGTAGGCCTAACCGGAATGCTCTCGCTTTGCGCGGCGCTGCTCGCGCCCGGAATCTCGATTTTGACCGTCGTGGCAGGCTACCGGCTCTGCGCCGCGATCCTGCAGCCCCTTGGCAATACAAGATTGCTTCAGGCGCTTGACGACTTTGCCTCCGTGCTGACTCTTCTCTTCATCACGCTGCTCACGGTGGCCGCGATCTTCTTCGTGTTCTTAGCCACGCTGATGATGATCGGCACGGCGTTTTAAGGGGGTTAATCAAATGGCGGAACTCACGCAAATGGTGCGGACGCTGTGCCTGCTTACGCCCGCGCTCTTTTTGCTCGAGATGCTGATTCCATCTGGCGGGATGAGGAAAAGCGCAAGGTTGGTGTTTGCGCTGGTCGAAATGCTGGTGCTGCTGCGGCCCATCGCGGCGCTCATCACCTTCATCAAAGGGGTGGTTTAGATGGAGCAAG
>JAITTC010000007.1 GCA_031287285.1 Christensenellaceae bacterium | reverse complement strand
GTAAAAGTCCCTTAGGCAAAGCGCCACGCTCTCTTCCAAGGCATGAAGCAGAGCCAAAAGCAGTGTTTCCCGTTCAATCAAGGAAAATTCTTGCAAGGCCGCCGCTTTTTCACGAAGCTCCTCTGGCACCGCCTCGCTTTTCACGTTCACGCCGATGCCCGCCGAAACGAAATCCAGCCCGCCCTCGTCGTTGAAGCCAGCCTCGCAGAGGATCCCGCAGACCTTTTTGCCCTTGACCAGCACGTCGTTCGGCCATTTGAGCAGCGCCTCAAAGCCCAGCGCCCGCAGCGCCCGGGCCACGCCGAGCGCCACCGCGAAGTTGAGCCTCGGCGCCTCCTTCGCGGGGATCTTGGGCCGCAAAAGCAGATTGAAATAAAGGCCGGCGCCCTCGGGCGAAGCCCAATCCCGGCCAAGCCGCCCCCGGCCCTTCGTCTGCGCTTCTGCCACGAGTACAGCGCCCTCCGGCGCGCCCTCGCGAATCCTTTCGCGCAGCGAAAGAAAGGTCGATTCCACCTCGCGCTCGCACCAAAGCGGGTTGCCAAAGCGCTTCCCCCGCAGGGCTTCGCGCAAAAGGGCCTCGTTTAGCTTAGGCACGCTCATTCCTCCTCAAAAAGGGCTTCGTCGCCCAGCAGCTTCGCCGCAGAGCGTGCCGCCGCGTAAGAAAATCCCCGCCGCAAGAGCGCCTGCGCGCCCTTTTGCAGCGCCTCCGGCGCCGGATTTTCGCCCAGCTTTTTGCGCAAAAGGGCAAGGGCGCGCTCCGCCTCCGCTTCAGGGCTGATTTCATCGAGCGCCGCCCTCGTGTCTTCGTCGCTCAGGCCCTTTTGCCGAAGCTTCAGCCTCAAAAGCCTGGGCCCCGCAGAGGGGTGTGTTTCAACGAAGCGCTTGGCGTAATCGCTCTCTTTCACGATGCCGTGCTCGACCAGCTTTTCGGCCGCCGCCTCGATTTCCTCCGGCGAAAAGCCCTTTTTTTGCAAGTATTCGCGAATGGTCTTCAGCGGCGCGGCGCGCAGGCTCAAATAGCCGATTGCGGTTTGAAAAGCGGTCTTTTCTGACTTTTTCGTCATCGCATAATTCACCTTGTTTCCTCACAAACTAACGCGGAAGTCTTCATGACTGAAGCACTATTTTGGCAAAACTTTGAAGGAGGCGTTCATCAGATGCAAAACCAAGCGCAGTCCAGCCAAAAGCTCGACACCAAGGCTCTGTCCATCCTCAAGGAGCAGATGGAGCAGGAAGCCGTCGCCTACAGCAAATATGATGCCTACGCAAGGCAGTTCCTCGACCAAAATCTCAGTTCGCACGCGGGCACCCTGGCCGCCCACCACAAGCAGCACTTCGATTCGCTGTTTAACTACCTCAGCAGCCATAATTAAGAAGGAGGGCATCCCGATGCAAAACCAAAACCCGCAGCAAAACCAGCAGCAGGCCAAGATGAGCGATAAGATCATGCTCACCGACATGCTCGGCACCGAGAAGCGCCTCGTGGGCCTCTATGCCACCTTCCTGTGCGAATGCGCCAGCGAAGATCTGCGCCAGCTCTTTGAAAACACGCTGAGCTCCACCTCGCAGGACCAGCACCAGACCTTCTGCCAGATGCAGCAGCGCGGCTGGTACAACATCGAAAACGCGGAAGCGCAAAAGGTCAACCAGGCCAAGCAGGAGCTTACTCAGCTCAAATCCCAGCTCTAGTATACCCTTATTTTTCGATCCAGGCTAGCGCATCTTCCCAAAAATGCGCTACAATGGGGCTTGCGCACTAAAGGCTGCGCAGGCCCCATCGTTTTTGGGGCCCTTCCATGAGTAAAGCGAAGGAAGAGGGGTGCCGCCATGCCAGAAACCGAGTTGGAACTCAAGACCATCGTGCGCGAAGAGGACTTCCCAGCCCTTGGCGAGCGCCTTGCCGAGCTTTTTGGCAAGCCTAAAGCGCAGGAGCAGACCAACCATTATTTCGATACTCGGGATTTCTTGCTTCTGCGGCAAGGCGATTCCCTGCGCGCGCGGCAAAAGGGCGGCGCGCTCACCGCGCAATATAAGCTCTTTACAGGGACGGAGGGTGGCGCGCGAAAAAGCCTGGAGTTTTCGTGGCCTCTCGCTGAATTGCCCAAGGAACTCCTTTTAGAAAAAGGAGCTCTCGGCCTGCCGGAAGGCGTTTCAGCCGGCCCCTACTTCCTTTTAGGGGCCTTACGCACCTTCCGGCGCGATTTTATTGCGGAAGGGATGCTGCTCTCGCTTGACGAAAGCCATTATTTCGGGCGGCGGGACTTTGAGCTCGAAATCGAAACGGCGAGAGCCGGCGATGCCCTCGCCCTGTTGCAAAGGCTGCACATTCCCTATGCCCCGCCAAGCGCGGGCAAATATGGGCGCTTCCTGGCCGCGCTGCGCGCGGCCAGGTAAGAGTCCCGGCGCTCGCTTCGCTCGCGCCGGGACGGCGGGCTCGTCTGCTCCGCAGCCGTAAGCAAAGGTGGGGACACGGCGCATGTTAAAAACATGCGCCGTATTCCCACCTTTGCCTGCTCGCTATCGCTCGCAGCCCGCCGCCTCTGCCATTCGAGCTTTGTGCGTTAAACCCCAGCCCTTGCAGCTTTTGGCTGCGATGCCGAGGATGCAGGCCAAAGCTTCGCGGGAACAAGAAAGGCGGAATGCAACGATGCGGCTCGGGTTACGCCCTCGGGGGGCGAGCCCGGAGGGGCCTGCAGGCAGGCTGGCGGCTCTTTTGCGGCCAGCGCGGGGAAGGGTGCGGCGCAGCGCGCGAGAAGGGGCGAACAGGAAGTAAAATTTAAGTGAGCGGCGCGCAAAAATGGCGCTTTGTGATATACTGTTAACGCGAATTTAGCTATGGGGAGGGAAGAAGCATGCGCTTTGAGATCGGCAACGGCATGGTGCCCAGGGGCGATCAGCCGGCTGCCATCGACAGGCTCGCCGCGGGCATTGAAGACGGCCTCAAGGCCCAGGTGCTGCTCGGCGTGACCGGCTCGGGCAAGACCTTCACCATGGCCAACGTGATCGAGCGGGTGCAGCGCCCCACGCTGGTTCTTGCGCACAACAAGACGCTTGCGGCCCAGCTTTGCGCCGAGTTTAAAGAGATCTTTCCCCATAACGCCGTGGAATACTTCGTTTCTTACTACGATTATTACCAGCCGGAGGCCTACATCGCCTCGACCGATACCTACATCGAAAAGGACTCGGCCATCAACGACGAAATCGACAGATTGCGCCACTCAGCGACCGCATCCCTGCAAGAGAGGCGCGACGTGATCGTGGTTTCCTCGGTTTCGTGCATCTACTCGATGGGCGACCCCTCGGAATACGAGAACATGGCGCTGTCGCTTCGCGAGGGCATGAACAAGGACCGCGACGAGGTCATTCGGTTGCTGATCGACAACCAATATGAGCGCAACGACTTGAGCATGGAGCGCGGCACCTTCCGCGTGCGGGGCGATATCGTGGATGTCATCCCCGTGGGGCAAGAAAAAAAGGGCATCCGGCTCGAATTCTTCGGCGACGAACTCGAGCGCATCAGCGAAATCGACGTGCTGACGGGCTCCGTCACCGCGCATTTTAAGCACGTCATCATCTTCCCGGCGACGCACTATGTCGTCCCGCGCGAAAAGCTCGAAGCCCAGCTCGGGCAGATCGAACAGGACCTGCTCTTGCAGATCAAGAAATTTAAGGGGGAAGATAAGCTGCTGGAAGCGCAGCGCATCGAGCAGCGCACCCTGTACGACATCGAGATGCTGCGCGAGGTGGGCATGTGCGCGGGGATAGAGAACTACTCGCGCTATTTCGACGGCAGGCAGCCTGGCCAGGCGCCGTTTACGCTGCTTGACTACTTCCCCAAGGACTTTCTTTTGATGGTGGACGAGTCCCACGCGACGATTCCGCAGGTGCGCGCGATGTTCGCGGGCGATTTCTCGCGCAAGAAAAACCTGGTGGAATACGGCTTCCGCCTGCCCTCGGCCTTCGATAACCGCCCCCTTCGCTTCGACGAATTCGAGGATCGGATCGGCCAGTGCCTCTTTGTTTCGGCGACGCCAGCCGCCTATGAGCTTCAGCGCGCGGGCCAGGTCGTCGAACAGATCATCCGCCCGACCGGGCTGATCGACCCGGAAATCGTGGTGGTGCCCGCGCAGGGGCAGGTGGACGATTTGGTCGGCCGCCTGCGCGAGGTGACGGCCCGGGGCAACCGCGCGCTGGTGACGACGCTCACCAAGCGCATGGCTGAGAGCCTGACCGATTATTTAAAGGATCTTTCGCTGAAGGTGCGCTATCTCCACTCGGATGTTGACACCCTGGAGCGCATCGAGATCCTGCGCGATCTGCGCCTGGGGGCCTTCGACGTTCTGGTGGGCATCAACCTGCTCCGCGAAGGGCTCGACCTGCCGGAAGTCGAGATGGTCGCCATCCTCGACGCCGATAAAGAGGGCTTTTTACGCTCTGAAACCTCGCTGATCCAGACCATCGGCAGGGCCGCCCGCAATGTCGACGGCAAGGTCATCATGTATGCAGACACCATCACCGACTCGATGCGTGCCGCCATCGACGAAACGAACCGCCGCCGCGAAAAGCAGATGCTCTACAACGAGGAGCATCATATCAAGCCGGAAACCGTGCGCAAGGCGGTGGCCGAGCTTTTGGTGGTTTCGCGCGGGCCAGACGAGGGCGCGGTTTCCGCCATGGACGAGGACGAAAAGCGGCTGGCCATCGAGCATATCGAGGAGCAGATGCTGGAGGCAGCGGGCAAGCTCGACTTTGAAAAGGCCGCCAAGCTGCGCGACCAGATGCTGGCCCTGAAGGGTGAAAAGGTCGTGCAGAGCGCCCAGCAGCAGCGGGGCCGCAAGCGCAGGCGCCCGCGCAGATGAAGACCAACGCGATGCGCCTGCTGGAACAGGCCGGGATCCTGTACGAAGCGCTCGAGTACGAGGTGGATGAAGGCGACCTTTCGGGCCTGAGCACGGCAAAAAAGCTCAAAATCCCGCCCGAACGCCTCTTTAAGACCCTGGTGGCAAGGGGCGGGAAGAAGGGCTATGCGGTGTTCTGCATCCCCTGCGGCGGGGAGCTCGATTTGAAGAAGGCGGCCAAAGCCTTGGGCGACAAGGCAGTGGAAATGCTGCCCGTGAAGGACCTAAAGGCAGTGACCGGCTACCTGCGCGGCGGCTGCTCGCCGATCGGCATGAAGAAGGACTTTCCCAGCTTCTTCGACGAAACCGCGATCCTCTTTAGCCGTATTTTTTTAAGCTCCGGCGCGCGCGGTACGATGCTGTGCGTGGAGCCGGAGCCCCTGGCCGCGCTTCTGGGCGCGCCGTTTTGCGATTTAATCAAGGATTAGCGGGGGTTTTTGCAGTATGGATGAAAAAAGGCTTAACGACTATATTCTGATCAAGGGCGCGAGGGAGCACAACCTCAAGAACGTCGACGTATCGATCCCGAGGGATAAGCTCGTCGTTTTAACCGGCCTTTCGGGCTCGGGCAAGTCCTCGCTGGCCTTTGATACGATCTACGCGGAGGGCCAGCGGCGCTACGTCGAATCGCTCTCTGCCTACGCGCGGCAGTTTTTAGGCCAGATGGAAAAGCCGGATCTCGACTCAATCGACGGGCTTTCCCCGGCGATCTCCATCGACCAGAAGACCACCTCGCGCAACCCGCGCTCGACGGTTGGCACCGTGACCGAGATCCACGACTATTTGCGCCTGCTCTACGCGCGTGTGGGCGTGCCGCACTGCCCCATCTGCGGGCGCGAGATCAGGCCCCAGACCATCGACCAGATGGTCGACCGCGTGCTGGCCCTGCCCGAGGGCACGCGGATTTTGCTGCTCGCGCCGGTGATCCGCGGCCGCAAGGGCGAGCACGTCAAGCTCTTGCAGGATCTGCAGCGCGACGGCTACCAGCGCGCCCGCGTCGACGGGGAGATTCGCGAGCTGAGCGATGAAATCAAGCTGGCCAAGACCTATAAGCACGACATCGAGGCGGTGATCGATCGGCTGGTGGTCCGCCCGGACCTCGCCAGGAAGCGCCTGGCCGACTCCCTGGAAACCGCGGCGGCCCTCTCTGGCGGGCTGGTGATCGTTTCCCCGGCGGATGGCGGCGAAGAGATCGTCTTTTCGCAAAACCTGGCCTGCGATACCTGCGATATTTCGATGGAAGAGCTCTCTCCGCGCATGTTTTCGTTCAACAACCCCTACGGCGCCTGCCCGAGCTGCTCGGGCCTTGGCACCCTGATGCGGGTCGATCCCGAACTCCTCGTGCCCAACAAGGCGCTGAGCCTCAACGAAGGCGCCCTGCGCGCCTCCGGCTGGAACTCGGGCAGCGATAACGCCATGGTGGGGATGTATTTGGCCGGCCTTTCGAAGCACTACGGCTTTTCGCTCGATACTCCCTTTGGCGAGCTGCCCCAAAGCGTGAAAGACATCATCTTTTATGGCACCAAGGGCGAGAAGATCGAGCTGGAATACGTCCGCGAGACGGGCTCGGGCCGCTATTCCTCGCCCTTTGAGGGCGTGGTCACGAACCTGGAGCGCAGGTATAAAGACACTTCGTCCCAGGCGATGCGCGAAGACATCGAAGGGCTCATGTCGGTCGTTCCCTGCCCGGATTGCCACGGCATGCGCCTGAAGCCCATTTCGCTGGCCGTCACGGTAGACGGCAGGTCCCTGGGCGAGATTTCAGAGTACCCCGTGCGCGATCTGCGCGGCTTTTTTAAGGGAATGGAGCTTTCTGCGCGCGACGGCATGATCGCTGATCAAATCCTGAAGGAAATCGACACCAGGCTTGGTTTCTTAAGCGACGTGGGGCTTGAATACCTCACGCTGGCGCGCTCCGCGGGGACGCTTTCGGGCGGCGAGGCCCAGCGCATCCGCCTGGCCACGCAGATCGGCTCCAGCCTCATGGGCGTGCTCTACATTTTAGACGAGCCCTCCATCGGCCTGCACCAGCGCGATAACGCCAGGCTGCTCAGCACCCTCAAGCAGCTGCGCGACCTGGGCAACACGCTGATCGTGGTCGAGCACGACGAAGAAACCATGCTCGCCGCCGATTATATCGTGGATATCGGCCCCGGCGCGGGCGAGCACGGCGGCTACATCGTGGCCAGCGGCACCGCAGAAGAGATCATGCAAAACCCCAACTCGCTCACCGGCCAATTCCTTTCGGGCAAGAGGCGGATCGAAACGCCGGCTGTGCGCCGCAAGCCCAGCGGCAAGCTCCTCGTGCGCGGCGCGCGGGCGCATAACCTCAAGAACATCGATGTGGAAATCCCCCTTGGCGTCTTCAGCTGCGTCACCGGGGTATCGGGCTCGGGCAAGTCCTCCCTCGTCAACGAGATCGTCAAAAAGGCGCTGACCCGCGATTTGAACCGCGCCCGCATGCGCCCGGGCCCCCACGATTCCATCGAGGGCGTTCAGCAGCTCGATAAGGTCATCTCGATCGATCAAAGCCCAATCGGCCGCACGCCGCGCTCGAACCCCGCCACCTACACCGGCGTGTTCGACCTGATCCGCAACATCTTCGCGGGCAGCAACGAGGCCAAGGCCAGGGGCTACAGCGCCTCGCGCTTTTCGTTCAACGTAAAGGGCGGGCGCTGCGAGGCCTGCGGCGGCGACGGCATCGTGAAGATCGAAATGCACTTTTTGCCAGACATTTACGTGCCCTGCGATATATGCAAGGGCAAGCGATACAACCGCGAAACCCTGGAAGTCCGCTACCGCGGCAAGAGCATCTTCGACGTGCTCGACATGACGGTCGAGCAGGCCCTTTCCTTCTTCGAAAACCACACCCAAATCGCCCGCAAACTGCAGACGCTCAACGAGGTCGGCCTTTCCTACATCAAGCTCGGCCAGCCCTCGACGCAGCTCTCGGGCGGCGAGGCGCAGCGCATCAAGCTGGCCACCGAGCTTTCGCGGACCGACACGGGCCGCACGCTCTACATCCTCGACGAACCCACCACCGGCCTTCACATGGCGGACGTCGAAAAGCTGATTTTGATGCTCCAGCGCCTGACCGACGCCGGCAACACCGTGCTGGTCATCGAGCATAATCTCGATGTCATCAAGTGCGCCGATCACGTCATCGATCTAGGCCCCGAGGGCGGGGACATGGGTGGCCGCCTGGTGGCGGAGGGCAGCCCGGAGGAAGTCGCCCTGGTGGAAGAGAGCCACACCGGCCAGTGGCTTAAGAAGATGGGCCTTTCCCTGCCCAAAACGATAAAAACCCCTTCGAAGCGCGCGAAAAAGGGCAAAAAAGCGGCTGATGAAGGGGCAGAAGGCCTGCCGGAATGAAAAGCTGTTGCTTTACGGGCCACAGGCCTGCCGATTTAGAGCTTCTGCGGGATGAGGAGGGCGAGGACTGCCGCCTGATGAAGGAAGCGCTCTATGCGCTGATCCGCGGGCTCGCTCTCGAGCGGGGCGTGCGGCACTTCATCTCTGGCATGGCGCTGGGGCTTGACCAAATCGCCGCCGAGGCCGTGCTGCGCCTGAAGGCGGAGCTGCAGGTTACACTAGAAGCCGCCCTGCCCTTCGAAGGGCAGGGGCTTTCCTGGTCGAGCGAGCACGAGGGCAGGCACCGCCGCATCCTTAAAAGCTGCGATTCCGTCGTCGCGATGCAAGAAGGCTATTCCATCGGCTGCTACCACCGCAGAAACCGCTACATGGTCGAGAAGGCTGACGTGCTCCTGGCCGTGTGGAGCGGCAAGACCAGCGGCGGCAGCTACCAAACCCTGAATTACGCGCGCAAAAAGGGCAAGCCCATCGTGATTTTGCGCGTGCCCGAGCTTCGCGTCGAGTTTGAGAACATGGGCGTGCAGACGAGCCTGCTGCAGGAAGGAGCACAAAATGCTGAAAACCCCGATTGAAACGGCCCGGCTGGCAATCACGAGCTTCGAAATGGGCATGGCCCAAAGCGTTTGGCTTCAATCCCTCGAAGGCGACAATAAGGAGTTCATGCCTGACGAGGTATTCGAAACGCTCGATGAGGCAAGGGAGGCGATTGCAAGGCTCATCGCCTTTTATCGCTGCAAGGGCGCTCCGCTCGTCTACCCGGTCGTTCTGAAGGACGGGCGGCAGATCGGCCATGTGGAGGCGGTGCCGATCGCCTCCGGCTGGGAGGTCGGCTACCGCATCGCCAAGGCGCACGCGAACAACGGGTATGCGACGGAGGCGCTGCAGGCCTTCC
>JAITTC010000006.1 GCA_031287285.1 Christensenellaceae bacterium | reverse complement strand
AAGGAATGCTCGCCGAGGAACGCCCCCGCGGCGACCGGCACGAAGCCGTTTTGCCTCAAAATATCCTCCAGCTCAACCAAGGCATCGTCAAAATGGCGGTGGCCGTATACGCAGGCCAGCACAGCCGGGGTTTGCTCGCCGCGCATGGCCTGCAGGCCGGCCAGCGCCGCCCGCGGCAACCGCCCCACATAGACCGGCAGGCCGATCACGGCCAGCTCGTCCGGGCCAAACTTCGGCGCGGGGGCGGGGTTTTTCAGGTCGGTGAAGTCGCTTTCAAAGCTGGGCAGGCCGCTGCCCTCCGCGATTGCGCGAACGGTTTGGCGGGTGGTGTTGGTCGGGCTGAAATAGGCCAGATGCGCGCGCTTGACTTGCATGGGATCCTTCCTCCTCTTGTGCGAAGCCGCCGGGCTTTTCTCTCTTTACATTCGCGGCTCGCAGGAGTAGAATAGCGCTATAACATTCCTTTTGCAAGAAGGCACTTTATTGTAACCTTACATACCAAAAAGTAAGAATTGGGCAAGTAAACGAAAAGAGGCGTTTTTTAATGGATAAGAGCTGCCCCATCGAATCGACCCTGGCGCTCATCAACGGCAAGTGGCGCATTCTGATTTTGAAGGCGCTGACGGCAGGCCCCCTGCGCTATGGCGCGCTGGAGCGGCAGATCCCGGCCATCAGCGCCAAAGTCCTCACGCAGCAGCTTCGCGAGATGCAGGCCGACGGCCTGGTTTTGCGCACCATTTACCCTGAAATTCCGCCGCGCGTCGAGTACGAGCTCTCGTCGACGGGGCTTAAGCTCTTTAAGGTCATCTTTCAGCTTAGAAAATGGGGCCTGGAAGAAAACCCGTCAGAGAGCGTGGTCTGCTCAGGCTGCGGGGACTGCCAAATCGCCGAGCGCTATAAAAGGGCATAAATTGAGCTAAAAAAGCCTAAACGAGCAAAAAAACGGCCGAAAGAAGCAGCAGGTGCGCGGGGTAAAAAATGTAGAAGAAGTTCTTGAGCCTTCGGCTCCCCGGCCGGCCGTTATAAAGCAGGAACAGGGCGCAGCCGAGCATCGCGGCGATGGTTTGGCCGAGCGGCGCCGAAAGGATGAGGGCATAATACAGCCCAACGATGGCAAGGGCGGGCAGCGCGGGCTCGATCGCCTTGCCCCACAGGCGCGGCGGCGCGCCCTCCCTGCCCCGGAGCCAGCTGCCCACAAAGATGAGGAGGAAGCCGCAAAGGTCATAGGCGCCGGAAAGAAGCAGGGTGCCGGCCAGGCAGCCAAAGACCCCTAAGGCGCAAAGGAACCTGCGCCCGGACCTTGCGCTTTTGAAGCAAGACACAGCCCCGACCGAAAGGGCGAAGGTGACCAGCACGTTGGAGCCCGCAAACACCGAAAAGGGAGCTTGCCCAAGGCAGAGATTTTCAAAGAGCTGGTAGGGAATCTGCGACAGCGCGGCGAAAAGCGAAAGGCGCAAAAAATAGCGCTTCAGGCTGCGGGTGTGGGCGCAGCCCTCGACGATGAGAAGGGCAAAAATCGGGAAGGCGAGGCGGCCGATGAGCCGCAGCGCGGTGAGGACGCCGTCTGCCTGACTGCCCGGCGCGGCGGCCATAAAGGGCAGGGCCCGGAGCAGCATGCCGAGGTGATCGATGGCCATAGCGGCGATGGCGACCCATTTGAGCTGGCTGGAATTCATGCCGAAAACCTCATTTCAGGGCAAATGCCCGCGCAAAAGGCCCTGCCGGGCTTCGCCCTTTTGGCAGTATATCACCAAAAGAGAAGAAAAGGCAAAAATCTTCGGGCGGGCTTTGTTTTTGGGGGCCGCTGATTTAGGCCTGCCCGCCGGCGGGCGCGGGGCAAAGCCGCGATGGCTCTTCCTTCCTTAGATTCCCTTGCTGCACAGGGCTTTGCGCCGTCCAAAAAACGGAATCGCCCTCGTCGATTGCGCCCGGAGGATCAAAAAAGGAGGCCGATTCTTCCCCTACCAGGGGAAGAATCGGCCTCCTTTGCCTGAGCGGCCCCAGGCTTAGGCCGTTTCGATCTTGGCGGCTGACTGCAGGTTGAGGTATTCGATGGCGGACTCGCGCATCTTGTACTTCATGATCTTGCCTGCCGCGTTCATGGGGAACTCCTCGACGAAGCGAACATAGCGCGGCACCTTGTGCTTGGCGATGCGGGCGCGGCAGAATTCCCTGAGCTCTTCCTCGGTGATGGATACCCCCTCCTTGAGGATGACGCAGGCCATGATCTCCTCGCCGTAGTCCTTATCGGGCACGCCGATGACCTGCACGTCGGAAACCGACTCGTTGGTATAGAGGAAGTCCTCGATCTCCTTGGGGTAGATATTTTCGCCGCCGCGGATGATCATATCCTTGATGCGGCCCGTGATCTTGAAGTAGCCGTTCGGCAGGCGGCGGGCCAGGTCGCCTGAGTGGAGCCAGCCCTCTTCGTCGATGACCGCCGCGGTGGCTTCGGGCATCTTATAATAACCCTTCATGGTGTTGTAGCCGCGGGAGCAGAACTCGCCGTCCATGTCGTCTGGCAGCTCCTCGCCGGTTTCTGGGTCGACGATCTTGATCTCCACGCCGAAGATCGCCTGGCCGACGGTCGCCACGCGCAGCTCGACGGAATCCGAGGTCTTTGACATCGTGGTCGCGGGGGAAGCCTCGGTCTGGCCGTAGGTGATGCAGATCTGGTCCATGTGCATTTCGGCCAAAACCTGCTCCATCACCTTCACCGGGCAGGGGCTGCCCGCCATGATGCCCGTGCGCATATGGCTGAAGTCGGTCTTCTTGAAGTCCTCATGGGCGAGCATGGCGATGAACATCGTGGGCACGCCATGGAAGGCGGTGATCTTTTCGCGGGTGATGCAATCGAGCCCTTTTTTGGGCGAAAAGGCGGTGATCGGGCACATGGTGGCGCCGTGGGTCATCGAGGCGGTCATGGCCAGAACCATGCCAAAGCAGTGAAACATCGGCACTTGAATCATCAGCCTGTCGGCAGTCGAGAGATCCATGCAGTCGCCAATCGCCTTGCCGTTGTTGATCACGTTGTAATGCGTCAGCATCACGCCCTTGGGGAAGCCCGTGGTGCCCGAGGTATACTGCATGTTGCACACCTCGTGCTGATCGATGGCCCTGGCCCTGGCATAGACCTCGGCAACGGGCACGTTTTCGGCCATTTCAAGCGCCGATTCCCAGGAATAGCAGCCCGGCTGGCTGCTTTGGCAAGAGATCACGTTCCTAAGCCTAGGCAGGCGCCTGGCGTGCAGTTCACCGGGGGCAGAGAGGGCAAGTTCCGGGCAGAGCTCGCGCAGGATGCCCACATAGTCGGAATCCTTGAAGCCATCGATCATGACGAGGGTGTGGGTATCCGATTGGCGCAGGAGGTATTCCGCCTCGTGAATCTTGTAGGCCGTGTTGACCGTGACCAGCACCGCGCCGATCTTGACCGAAGCCCAGAAGGTGATGAACCACTGGGGCACGTTGGTGGCCCAAATCGCCACATGGTCGCCCTTGTTCACGCCCATGGCGATGAGCGCGCGCGCGAAGGCATCGACATCGTCGCGGAACTCGGCGTATGTGCGGGTGTAGTCAAGCTCGGTGTAGCGGAAGGCGTATTGATCGGGGAACTCCTTCACCATGCGGTCGAGCACCTCGGGGAAGCTCAGGTCGATGAGATGCTCCTTCTTCCAAATATACTTGCCCTCGCCACTGAGGGAGGTCTGCAGCCTGTCGGCGAAATAGGCGCCGATGTAGTTGGCGAACTGCGGAAAGACGATGCCCGCGTCGGTCAGGTCCTTTGCCCAGCGCTTGAGCCACTCAAACGAGAGGTAGCCGTCGTAGTCGATGGCGCTCAGCTCGTCGAGCATCTCGTAGATGGGCAGGTCGCCCTCGCCCATCATGCGGTATTGCAGCCTGCCGTTTTCGACCACCGAGTCCTTAATGTGCACGTACTTGATCAGTGCGCCCAGATTGGCCACGGTTTCGGCCGGGCTCTCGCCCGCGAAGCGGTAGGGGTGGTGCACATCCCAAAGGGCGGCCACGAAGGGGCTGTTTACGGCGTCGAGAACCCCGCGCAGGCGCTTGGTATCGGAATAAACCGCGTTTGACTCGAGCAGCAGGGTCACGCCAGCCTCCTGAGCGGTGGCGGAAAGCTCCTTTAAGAGCTCAATGACGTACTCATCGTCGACGTCCGCCGTCGGCTGGGCCTCGACGAAGGCCAAAACGCGAATATAGGGGGTGCCGAGCTTTTGCGCCAGCGCGATGTACTGCGAGATCTCCACGATGTTCTCATCGCGCCTTTCCCTTTCGCTCAGCGCGCAGCCGGAAGACAGGCAGGGGATTTCAAGGCCCAGCTCCGAGAGCTTTTGGATGGTCTGCGGCAATTGCGAGCCGGTAAATGGCCGCGCGTGCACGGCGTAGATATCGTCGCCAAGGCCCCTGATTTCAATGCCGTCAAAGTGCAGGTCCTTGGCCATGGGGTAGATGTCGGTCCAGGAAAAGTCCGGGCAGCCCAGGGTCGAGAATGCGATCTTCATTGGGAATTCCTCCTACTCTGATTGGGGTTTTTGAGCGGGCGGGAGGATTCAGGGCAAAATAAAATCCCTGCGGCAATTTCACTTTGCCGCAGGGACGAAAAAGCATGTGCTTTTGCGTGGTACCACCCTGTGTTCAGGCACCTCGGGGTGCCCCTCCGCCAGCCTCTATCAAGGCCTAACCCTATAACGCGGGCTCGCGGCCTGCCTTATCCCGCCGCTCTTGCAACGGGTTCATGCGGGCGACTCCGGGATGAGGATCGTCCATAAGGGCTGCTGCCGGCTCGCACCAAGCGCCGGCTCTCTAAAAAGCATCGCCCGGGAACTTTCTTCCCTTCCTCGTCTTTGTTGCCGTGATTATAAAGCCGCCCTTTGCAAAGCGCAAGTCTTTTACGAAAACTTAAAGAATTCCTTGCGCAGGCTGAACATCGCTCCGTCATAGACGATGTGCGCCAGGCCGTAATTGCAAAACTGCCCCTCGAAAATGTGGATTTCCGTGGGTTCCGGCCTGATGCTGCCGTCTAAAATCCCCTCGCAGCAGGCGACCAGATCCGGCAGAACGGCCTCCGGCAGGGGGGCGTCGTGCCCGGAATAAAGAGGCCCCAAACCTTCCCTTTGCTTGAGCTCAAGGAAGGCCTTCGCGTGCGCATGGAACATCCTCACGACCGCCATGCGGTCTTCGCCCGGCATCACGAGAAGGAAGATGGGGTTGTAGGCGTCGCCCGAGTAGACGAGCTTCGTCTTTGAGTCAACAAAGACCACGGAACCCGGCGTGTGCCCCGGCGCCTCATAGGCGGTGATGACCCGATCGCCAAGGTCGAAGCTGTCTCCGCCCTTGAGGGGCAGGGTTTTGGGCTTTGGGTAGGCCGCGATGCCATCCAGGTCGATGTCGCCCTTGAACTCCGGGTATTGCTGCAAAATCGCCTCGCAATAGCCCTTGCGGAACTCGACCGTCACCTCATCCAGCATGGGAAGGTCCGCGTCGTGGATGTAGATGCTCTCGAACTGGCCGGCGCCGCCCACATGGTCCCCGTGGCCGTGGGTGGCCGTCACGTCGTAGGGCAGGGCTGTCTTGCTTTCGATAAAGCCCTTGAAATTCCCCGCGCCGGTGCCGGTATCAATCACCAGGGCGCGCTTCGTGCCGACGATCAAGTACATGATGTCCAGCCCGAACTCCAGGATGGCGTAGCTCCCCGGGGCGATTTCCTGAACGCGATAATTTGTTGTTCTCATGCAGCCAATCCTCCTTCGCTTGGGGGCGCGCAGCGGCGAAACCCCGCGCGCTTTGACCAGAGTATACCCGCGCATCGCTTCCGGCGCAAGCTGTTTTCAGTGGCAGCCCGCATGTAAACTGCCAAAAGCGCCGATTTTACATTCATCGTTCCCCGCATGGCACCGCGGTAAAGCAGACGAGCAAGGTTTGCGAAAAATGGACGAGTCCTCCCCCTTTCTTTTCATCAGCTTGCACAAAAAAATCCACGACTGATTTTAACAATCCGCTTGCAAACGTAAATGTGGAATGCTATACTGGGCTTGCACCTTTCCAGAAGGCGCGATTATTTTATGGTTATGCGAGGCAGCTGCGGCTTACACATAAAGGGCCGCGTTCCAAGTTGCACCGCAAACAGATTTGGGAGGAGATCACGGATGACAACGCTGTCTAACGAAACAAGCCAGGCGGTGCGCAAGCGCAGTTGGGGCGCGGGCGAGATCAAGCGCCATATCGCGTACTTGACGATGCTCTTGCCCGGTTTCATATTCCTGGTTGTGTTTGCCTACACCCCCCTGCCAGCCATCATCATGGCCTTTAAGAACTATAAGCTCATGATGCCCCCGAAGGACCAATGGATTCAAAATCCCTTCGTCTATTCGCTGATCAATAGCGACTGGAGCGGCCTGAAAAACTTCCAGTTCATCTTTCGCTCGCCGGACGCCGCGGTCTTCCTGCGCAACACCATCGGCTATAACCTCTTATTCATGGCGCTGGGCATCGTTTTTGCAATCGGCGTGGCCGTGGGCATCAACGAGCTTCGCCAGCGCTTCATGGCCAAGCTTTACCACACCATTCTCTTCCTCCCCTACTTCCTTTCCTGGATCATCATAACCTACGTTTTGTATGCCTTCATTGCCGAGCGCGGCATCGTCAACAAGGTGATGGACGCACTCAATATGTCTCACGTGAGCGTTTACACCATGCCAAACGCCTGGGTGTTCATCCTGCCGCTGGCCAATATTTGGCGCTATGCGGGCAATAATTCGATCATCTACCTGGCCACCATCACGGGCTTTGATCAAGAGCTTTACGAGGCCGCCGCAATCGATGGCGCGGGCAAGTGGAAGCAATTCAGGCACATCACCTGGCCTCTTCTGGTGCCGACGATTATCCTTCTGCAGATCCTTGCCGTGGGGCGCATCCTGAACGGCGATTTCGACATGTTCTATTCCCTGCCAAACGGCGCGGGCGCCGTCCGAAACACCACCCTGACCATCGACGTCTACGTCTACACCGCGCTGCGTACCGGGCAGCCTCTGGGGCTTCCTTCCGCCGCTGCGTTCTTCCAGTCGTGTATCGGCTTCCTGCTGGTGATCACCACCAACACCATCGTGCGCAAGGTCGAGCCCGACATGGCGATGTTCTAAGCATCGGCAAAAACGATAAAGGAGGAAGCCAAAAATGACGAGTCAAACCGGGACCTTTTCGCCCGCAAAAAGAAAGTTCAAGAATATGAACGAGCTTTCGACCACGGCCAACCTCATCGTGCACATCATTTTCATCGCGGCCTGCCTGTGCTGCATCGTGCCGCTGTGGATCGTGGTCGCAGCCTCCCTGACGGAAGAGCAGACCCTCGTTTTGGAAGGATATAATCTCTGGCCCAAGAAATTTTCGACCGTGGCCTACACCTTCTTGTTCGCCTCCGGCGGCGGCGGCGTCTTGGTAGCCTACAAGAACACCATCATCGCCACCTTGATCGGCACCTGCCTATGCGTCGTGTCCGTCGGGCTTTACGCCTACCCCCTCTCTAGGACGGACTTCCGCTATGGCCGCTTCTTCACCTTCTTCTCGTATTTTTCCATGCTCTTCAACGCGGGCACCGTGGCGTTTTACCTGCTCTGCTCGCAGATCCTGCACATCAACAACTCGATCTTCGCGCTCTTCCTGCCCCAGAGCTTTTCCGCCTACTGGGTCATCATCATGCGCACCTTCTACCGCTCGAACGTGCCCGACGCGGTCATCGAGTCCGCCCGAATCGACGGGGCCGGCGAGTGGCGCACCCTGCTGCAAATCGTCTGCCCGCTGGCCGTGCCAGGCTTTGCGACGGTCGCCCTCTTTGCCGCGGTCGGCGTTTGGAACAACTTCTTTAACTGCCTGCTGCTGATCAACGACCGCAAATACTTCAATCTGCAATACACCATCTACGAGATCCTGCGCTCCGTGCAGGCCCTCAAGGAAATGGCGGCCCAGCAGGGCGGCGCCTCGAGCAACGCGGGCATTTCGTTGGCCAACCTGCCCGCCGAATCCTTCCGCATGGCCATGGCAGTGGTCACGATGGGCCCGATCGTGCTGGCCTACCCCTTCTTCCAGCGCTACTTCGTCAAGGGTTTGACCATCGGCGCCGTCAAGGGTTAATCGCGGCCCTCCACAAAGCATTCAAAGCGCAAAATCCCCCGCCAAACGGCGGGGGATTTTTTAAAGCTATAGGTCGAGCGGGTTATAGGGCTTTCTTAGCGGCTTTTTGCGCCCCGGCATGGGGTTTGCCATCAGAAGATAGCGCCATTCATCATAAACATGGTCTTCCGCGCTGGTGTCTACATCCTCCACGCGGACGGGGTCGTAGTTCAGCGCGGGAATGCAGCGGATCGACGCCCTGCAGCCCTTGAAGACGTAGAGCCCCGGAATCCCCCTTTCGTCGAAGCGCAGCCTCTGCTGCACCTGCATGAGCCCCGGCAGCCTCGCGTTTTCGGCCGGGGCGAAGAAGACGCCCTCGCGCTCCATCTGCCTTCCGATGCTCTCGCTGCGCGATCCGTCATAGATCGACGGGTCGGCAAACCCCGCCACGTTCAGCCCTCTTTCGTGCGCTTTTTCGCTTCGCGCAATCTCCCTTGCGATCTGCTGCGGGTCAAGCCTGAGCCCCTCGTTGGGCCGCCCCGTGCAGCCATACCACTCCCTGTAGCGGTAGAGCGTCCCATCGGGCGCCAGCGCCCACCACCCAACCGAAAACGGCTTGGAATAGCCAAAGTCAAAGGATCGAAAGCGCCGCCAGCCCTGCGGGATCTCGAAGGGCTCGATGACATGGCTGAAGCGCCGCGTTCGGTAGCCCTCCGGGTTATCACGAAAGCCCCCGAAAACCTGCCCTTCAAAGGCGTTCCAGTCGCCATGGAGCAGCGCCTTGCGCAGGGCCTCGGGCTTTTGCGCGAGCTCCAGCGCATACTCCTCCCCGATGTGCGGATTATCCGCCACCCGGGCGGAGATGTAGCGCAGCGTCCTCTCCCCTCGGATGCCGTCCATCTCGATTCGTAGGGTTTGGCGCGTCCCCGGCGGCACGGGGTCGATGAAGCGCTCCCGAACCCAGGCATGCCCCGGCCCGCCCGGGTTCGAGGTGCAGCGCACCAGGGGCTTTATCCCCAAATCCTTCCGCGCGCGCAGCCTCGTCTTCAAAAAGTCATAGACCACCAGGGGGAAGTGGGTCAGCTCGTCGATGTAGAGCCAGTGGATTTCCGCGCCCTGGTAGCGAAAGCGGTCGTTGTCTTTCTCGCAATGGCGAAAGCGCAGCACCGAGCCGTTGGGCAGCCGCAGCTCGTGGCTGCTGAGGTTCAGCGCGGCAAAGGCGGCGGGCAGCCGCTGGAGCAGCTCCGGCAGAAGCACATCGTCTAGCTCCCTGTAGCTCCTGCGGAAGAGATAGGCCTTTGTGCCGGGGTGCTTCTGGCAGCGCAAAAAGGCATCCATCACCACCGCGGTGCTCTTTCCCCCGCCGGCCGCCCCGCCATAGAGGATCTCATCCTCGGTCGCGAGGTGAAAGAGCTTCTGCCGCTCGGTCGGCTCGTAGTTAAGCCTCAGCGTCTTCATCGTCAAGCCCCGCAGGCGGCTCGAAGAGCATCTCCTCGCTGGTGAGCTTCGCCTCTGCCAGCACCAGCTTTCGAATCTGCTCCAGTACGCTCAGGCTCTGCCTGATTTCCTCCGGCGCGCGGCTTTTCAGCTCCCGAAACAGCTTGCGCGCGGCGCGGATTTCCCTTTCTAACATGGTTTTAGCCCCCTTTCAAGGCCAAGATAGCACGATGGCAGCCCTCTCTTCACCTCGGAAAGCCAGAAAAATCTGTTGTTGACAGGGCGCGCCCTCGCGCGTATTCTATATTTAGATGATTTTCGAAATATCTAAATATGAGGCAAAAGGAGGGAGCGCCATGGCCGCCTGGAACGCGCTGGCAGACCCAACGCGCAGAAGGATTCTCGAGCTTTTGCGCGAGCAAGACCGCACGGCTGGTGAAATCGCCGATCGCTTTGCCTTGAGCAAGCCCACGATCAGCCACCACCTCGAAAAGCTCCGGGTCGAAGGGCTGATCCTCGCCGAGCGGCGGGGGCAGACCATCCTCTATTCGCTCAACACCACGCTCTTTCAAGAGATGCTCTCGTTCCTGGCAGGCCTCATGGGCCGTGAGGAAGCACCCGCGGCAAACGAAGAGAAGGGGGTTCAACGATGAAGCGCAAAGGCCTGTTTTTCGCCGCGCTGGCCCTGAATTGGCTCGCGCTGTTCTTTGCGGTATGGCGGATGCCCGAGCAGATCCCCATGCATGTGAACATCGATGGAATCGTAGACGGAATGGGCCCCAAATGGCCGCTCCTGGGCCTTGGCGCCCTGCCCGTCGCCATCTTTTTGCTCTTTCTTGCCCTGCCCCGGATCGACCCCCTTCGCGAGAGCTGGCAAAAGCACGAAAAGGCCTTTGAGCGCGTCGCGCTTGCGATTTTGCTCTTCCTGGCTTTGCTGGGCTGGCTGGTCGCCTCGCTGGCCTTCGCCGGCAACGCGCTGGGTTCCGCGGTGAGCTTTCGCTTCGAGGCGCTGATCTGTGCCGGCGTCGGCCTGCTCTTCCTCGTCATCGGCAACTATATGGGGCAAGTTCGTCAAAACTGGTTTTTTGGCATTCGCACGCCCTGGACCATGGCCAGCGAAGCGGTTTGGCGCAAGACGCACCGCGCGGGCGGCTACGCCTTCGTCGGCTGCGGCGCGCTCTGCCTGGTCGGCGTGGCGCTGGGCCTATTCACGGGCCTCTTCTGGCTTGAGATCCTCCTCGTTGTGGCGCCCGTGCTGCTGGCCGCAATCTGGCTCACGGCCTATTCCTACCTGCTCTTCAAAAAAGAACAGCAATAAAATAAGCCCCGCGCCTAGCGGGGGTGGTCCCAAAGACCCGTTTCAGGACGCGCTGCTGGCCCAGCTTTCTCCGCGCGAGCGGGGGTGATCCTACTGAATCAGATTTCTGTAATGTGTGGATGTCGCTTTCCCCGCGCGAATGGGGATGATCTGGATGGCTTCTTCGTCATTGCGAGGAGCGCTAGCGACGCGACAATCCAGTAGGCATGTGCGAAGGCATCATCAAAAGCAGGACGCCGGATTGCTTCGTTGCCCGTCATTGCGAGGAGCGCTAGCGACGCGGCAATCCAGTAGGCATGTGCGAAGGCAGCATCAAAAGCAGGACGCTGGATTGCTTCGTTGCCCGTCATTGCGAGGAGCGCCAGCGACGCGGCGATTTACTAGGGCCACTCAGAAGCCCTGCCCCCACCCCGTCATTGCGAGAAGCGCAGCGACGCGGCAATCCAGCAGGTACGCAGCGGCTTCTTCAAAAGGGAAGACGCTGGATTGCTTCGCCGTCATTGCGAGGAGCGCTAGCGGCGCGGCAGTCCAGCAGGTACGTGCGAAGGCATCATCAAAAAGGAGGACGCTAGATTGCTTCGTTGCCACTCGCAATGACGAAGAAGGGCGCGATGCGCGCCGGAGCGGTATCTCCGCTCAAGAGCACTAGCACGCGGCGACGCAGCGATTTGGTAAGGCCACTCAGAAGCCCTGCCTGCATATTGACCATCGCAAAATCACCCCGTGCCTGCCTAGCGCGGGGTGATTCTTATTGCCTCATCAAAACGGAAAGGCGAGCCCCGCCACCCGCAGCCAGTCCTCGCGGCGGAGGATATAGTCTTGCCCCATGAACCAAAGCGGCTGCCCGCTGATTGGGTCTGAGCGCAGCCAAATGGCCTCCGCCGGGCCGTTTTCACAAAAGCCCAGCGATGCCAGCAACTCGCGCAGGCCCTCGTTTTCGGCGGCCGCGCTGCTGGTAACGGCGGCAAACTCCATCTGCCCGAAGGCATGGCCCAGCATCGCCGCGCAGGCCTCCCTGGCGATGCCCTGCCCAAGGCTCTGCGAGCGCACGAAATAGCCAAGCTCCGGGCCTTGCTCCCCTTCCGCTTCGCCGAGCGAAACAAAGCCCACAGGCCGCGTGCTCGGCGGCAGGCAGATGGCCAGGTAATCGTCCCTTTCGCACAGGAACGAGAGCAGCGCGCTCTGCTCCGCGCGCGAAACGGGGTAGGCCCGGTCAAAGGCTGCGAAGGGCGAAGCCTCTTTATCGTTTAAAAGCTCGCAAAAGGCGAAGAGGTCGTCCTCGATGAAGTTGCGGAGCAGCAAACGGTCTGTTTTCAGCGAGATCATCGCGTTTTCAGCCCTTTTTAAACATTTAAAAAGAAAAGGCGGGCAGTGCTGCCCGCCTTCTTGTGCTTTAGGCTTAATACTTGCGCTTGCGGGCCGCCTCGGCCTTCTTCTTGCGCTTCACGCTCGGTTTTTCGTAATGTTCACGCTTGCGAACCTCGGCCAAAACGCCAGAACGAGCACATTTGCGCTTAAAACGCTTCAGAGCGCTTTCAAGGGATTCGTTTTCTCCCACGCGGATCTCAGACATTGTCTCCCTCCTCTCGCGCCTCGTATCCTCAGCGGATACTTCCGATGAATGCTATTATACGGGCTCGCTCTCTCTTGTGTCAACTATTGATTTGTAAATTCCCCGGCAATGCCGATTGGCAGGCCTCAAAAACGGCGAAGCGCATTTTCGGCTTCCGTGCTTTTGGCGTTATTTCGTCGGATTTGGGGGAATTGCGCGATGCGCAGCGGCGCGTCCGCATAGGGGACGAGGCGCAGCCTTTCTTCCTCGCTTTCTTGCCTTGGCAGCACGGGCGGTGCTTCCGCCACGCCGCCTTTTTCCTTCCACGAAGGCAGCTTCGCGCAGCTGAGCTCAATGGAGCCGTCGGCCAGCACCCTGCGTTCACCATCCGTCAGCAGGCCGTAATTCCAGGGGCGCTGGGCCTCCGCGCTGCGGCTGCCAAGCGGCAATTCGCCGTCTACACTCCAGGCAGGCTCCAGGGGCAAGGCATAGAGCAGCGGCCCCTTATAAACGGCCAGGGAGTGGTGCTGCCATTCTTCGCTATAAACCGCCATCGGCAGGCTCAGCTCCACTCGGTCGCCCTTGTTCCACAGCCGCTCAAGGCGCAGGATCTCGCCGGGCTTTGCCTCGATCAATTCGCCGCCCACGCGGGCGGCCGCCCCCTTTGCCCAGGCTGGGATGCGCAGCAGGAGCGGGAAGGCGCAAGGCTCTGAAGGGAAGAGCGAAATCGCGATCTCGCCGCTTTTAGGGTATTCCCCTTCGACCTCTACGCGCACCCTTGCGCCCCGCACGCTCGCGCGCACGGTGCAGGGCGCGTAGCTTTGGCCAATCAGCCCGCCTTCGCGCGTGGCCATCCAAAGATGGGCGGCGAACTTGGGCAGGCCCTGGTGCAGGTTTGCCGTGCAGCAGCCGAAGTTCGGCTCCAGGCCGAAGAGATTGCTATCCGGGCCGTTGTTATACCAGGGCGTCAGGTTCCCGGCGATGCGGATCTGGTTGACCTGCTGGTCATACTGGTGCGCCCAGCCATCCGCCGAAAGCGCGGCGGGCAGGGCGTTATAGCCGATGCGCTCATACAGGTCGCCAAGCTCGCTTTCACCGCTTAAGCCCATCAGCGTTTCAAGGCTGAAGAGGGCTTCGACCACGGCGCAGGTTTCGGTGCCTTGCGAGGGCGACGCGCCCGATAGGTGCTCATCCCCGGTGAAGAGCCCATGGGCCACGCCGTGCGCCTTCATGAGCCTTGCATAGCCCAGGCGGAAGGCCTCCTTCTGCTTGAGGCCGCCTCCAAGGGCGAAGTGGAGCGCCGGGGTTTTCAGCGCCATGGCCAGGTTCACCGCGTGCGTGAGCTGGTGCAGCGTCCAGGCCGGGCCGTCCGGGTCCGGGTCCGCGTCAAGCCTTGCCTTCAGCGCCCGCCAGGGCAGCTCGCGCTTGAGATCGCGCATGTGCGGGAAGGCGGAAAAGTGCGCCGTCCAGTCGATTGAGCCCTGCAAAAGCTTCGTGCAGAGCCTGAGCAGGCCCTTTTCGCCGCTGATGTTATAGAGCCAGAGCGCGCAAAGCACGTTTTCGCCAGCCCTGGCCTTCGCCCAAAGCTCGAGGGGCTGCGCATCCAGCCGCTTATATTGGTGCCTGAAGTAGCGGTGCATGAAGGGCAGCACCCGCTGATCTCCAGTTGCCTCAAAGTGCTGCTT
>JAITTC010000270.1 GCA_031287285.1 Christensenellaceae bacterium | reverse complement strand
GATGCCCAGGCACTCCCCTTAGAGCCACCGCGCTCTTCTTCGTCATTGCGATTGCCGCGTCGCTGCGCTCCTCGCAATAACGGCGCAACCTCCCTCGTCATTGCGAGCGGCAGCGAAGCAATCCAGCGTACCTCTTCTTTGAAGAAGGCTTTTTACGAAGCTTTCAGCGTATTTGCTGGATTGCTTCGTCGCTTCACTCCTCGCAATGACGGGCGCAACAACCCCGTGCCCCTTCTTTCCCGTCATTGCGATTGCCGCGTCGCTGCGCTCCTCGCAATGACGAGGCGGCGCCGCCAGCCCTGCCGCGTGCAACGCTTCACGGCTTTTTCTCGTTTTAAGATCAGTCGGGCAGCAGGTTCAGCGCATCGAGGGTGTTTGGCACCTCCACGTAGGTGTGTGGCACCTCGCCCACGATCAGCGTTTCGGCTACGGGCACCATCGTGATCACCTCCACGAGCTTGGCGCCCGTGGGAATCACGATGCGCACCTTGGTGCTCAGCCGCATGTAGATGCGGTGACGGGTCTGGTTGATTCCGGCCGACATGAACTCGGTCAAAAACTCGGACGAAACCGAGCCCACGGGCTCCACATGCACCAGGACGCTGGGCCCCCGCCCGGTGAAGAGGGGAAAGCCCGTCGCAGAACCCAGGGAAACGCGAATGGGTTGCATCTCGATGTCTTCAATGTATTGCTGGGCGGTCAGGCCGGTCTTCGCAGCCAGGCCGTTCAAGGCGATGGTGTTGGCCGAGAGCGCGGTCACCCTGCCGTGCGCGTCCACGCTCAGGGTTACGAGTTCTTCGTAGCGCACATCCTGTATCGTCGAAGCGATGGCCATGTTCACCGCGTCTAAGGCGATGGCGCGCACCCTGGATTCCGCCATCGTCAGGATGATGGGGCGAATGTTGAGCTCCGTGAAGGCGATGATGAGAAAAAGCAGGGCGATAACGAAAAAAATGCCGATGGTCAGCTTCTTTTTCACGCTCGGTTCCGCCTCCTTCCCTTCCCAATCCTTATGCCCTGCGGGAAGGGAAGATGCGCTTCCCTGTCGAAATACTGCCTTGGGTTTCTTCATGGTTTTTAGAGCGATGGTCACCTTTTGAAGGGGGTTTTTGTAATGGCCGAAGAAAAGGGCGGCGCACAGCCCGAAAAGAAGGCTTTTCATCTCTTTTTAAGCAGGAGCGGAAGGCGCAATTTCGCGCTCACGGTTGCCGTGCAGACGGTTGCGATCCTGCTGGTCTTCGGCCTGATCTGTTTAACGGCTGGTTTTGGCGCGGTGCTTGGCGTGGCCAAGGCCTATTACGACACGACGCCGGATCTTGACATCGACCAGATCGAGAGGCAGAACCTCACTTCCTTCATCTACGACATGAATGGCGGGCTCATCACCGACTATAAGGGCAGTGAAAACCGCATTTGGGTCTCTTTTGAAGAGATCCCCGAAAAGCTCTACATGGCCTACGTTTCGGTGGAGGATACCCGCTTTTTCACCCATAATGGCATCGACATCAAGCGCATCGCGGGCGCCTTCGTTTCCAACCTGCGCAACGAATCCGTGCAGGGTGGTTCGACGATCACCCAGCAGCTCATCAAGACGCGGCTTTTGAGCCTGGAGCAGACCTATAAGCGAAAGCTGCAGGAGGCTTACATGGCCGTGGAGCTCGAAAAGCAGTATAGCAAGGAACAGATCCTTGAATGGTACCTCAACACCATCCCCCTGGGCGAATCGAACTACGGCGTGAAGGCGGCCGCGATGGATTATTTCGGCAAGGAGCTCTCTCAGCTCAGCCTGCGCGAGTGCGCGACCCTGGCCGGCATCACCCGCAACCCGAGCCGCTATAATCCGCGCCGCAATTACCACGGCGCGGGCAGCCCAAAGCTAAGCGACGACAGAACCAACTACGTCCTTCGCTGCATGGTCGAAAACGGCGCCATCACCGCGGGGGAATACCAGGCGGCGCTGAGTGAACCCCTTTACGTGGTCGAAAAGAGCGGCGTGAACACCCTCTATGCCATGCCAACTGCCGTGGAAACGGTGCTGGACGACGCGATCGACGCGCTTTTAGAGAGCCGCGGCCTCGAAAAGAGCTCGATCAACCGCCGCAACGTGCGCGCGGAGATCCAGACCGGCGGCTACTCGATCTATTCGACCATCGACCCCAAGGTGCAGAAGATCCTCGAGGAAACCATTTACGGCTGGGAGCATTACCCGGAGCTGCAGGACCCAAGCCAGGCGGTTACCCGCGAGCGCACGGCGGACGGCACCATCATCGAAACCCCGCAGCCCCAGGCCGCGGCGGTCGTTTATGACTACCGCAGCGGCGAGGTGCGCGCCGTGGTCGGTTCCAGAACGCCTCCGACCCAGCTTTTGGTGCAAAACCGCGCGGTGCGCTCCACCATGCCGGTCGGCTCCTCCATCAAGCCCCTGGCGGTCTACGGGCCAGCCCTTGATCTGGGCTTTTCCCCGGCCTCGGTGGCTTCGAACATGCCGCTTCCAATCCCCGGCTGGGGAACCGAAAAGGGTTACCCCTCGAACTTCACCAGCGGCTCTTACCGCGGCATTTTGACGCTGCGTGCGGCCATGCGCGCCTCGCTGAACACCGTCACGGCCAACGTGCTCTTTAACATGGTCGGGCTCGATCATTCCGTGGAGTACCTCCGCGCCTTCGGCATCGATGAGGGATCCGCCATCAACAAGGACGGGCCCGGCCTGGCGCTTGGCTCCTCCGGCATCCCCGTCATGCAAATGGCCACGGCCTTTGGGACCATCGCCAACAAAGGGGAATACCAGCGCCCGCTGACATTCACGCGGATCACCGACGGCATGGGCAAAACGATCCTTGACAGGAAGGGGGAGCAGGCAAGCTCCAAGCACCAGGCCATGCAGCCGGATGCGGCCTGGATGCTGGTCGATATGCTGGTCGATGCCGTGGAGCGTGGCACCGGCACGCCGGCACGCATCAAGGACCTGACCATCGGCGGCAAGACGGGGACCCACTCCGAGTACCGCAGCGTGTTCTTTGCGGGCTTTTCGCCCTATTATTCGGCCGCCGTTTGGGTTGGGCACGATGAATTCCGCCCGCTCTACAAGAATGCCACGGGCGGCAAGGAGGCAGCGCCGATTTGGAAGGCCTTCATGGAGCGCATCCATCAGGAAGCGGAGCTGGAAGATAAGCCAATCATCGAGGATTCGCCCGAGAGCCTGGGCCTCGTGCGCGCCACGGTCTGCTCGCTCTCAGGCCTCCTGGCCACCGATGCCTGCCGCGCCGACGGCGACTTTAAGCCGGTGACCGATTGGTTCCGCGCGGGCACCGTGCCGACCGCAAGCTGCAACCAGCACCAGGCCCGCGCGATTTGCTCGGAATCGGGCAAGCTGGCCACGCCGAATTGCCCGGAGGATAGCGTCGTTTACGGGGGGACGCAGCTCATTCCCTTCGAATGGGGCGTGCAAAACTTGAGCCCTGAAACCTTCTATAAGCTCTTCCCCCATGGCGTAATCGTCGACGCGCTTCCCGCGCCGGGAAGCGCCGGCGGCGACTTCAGCCCGGGCGGTGCCTATTGCGACATCCACGGCCCTGGCTCTTCTGGCGGGGCTTCCGGCGGCGGTGAGGGCGGCGGCGCGACGGCAGCTCCCGGCGACTCCGGCGGCTCCTCGGAAGGAAGTGAGGGCGGCGCAGGCGCGGTGGGCTGATAAACCGGCCCGTTTGAGCGGCTGACAGGGCCCGGCGCCGCTTTCGCGGCTTTCCTTCGCAGAGGGCTTCGGGCTTCTCGCATAAATGGGCGGCTTCCACGTTCATGGCGCCGCGCCCTTTTTCGTCATTGCGATTGCCGCGTCGCTTGCGTCCCTCGCAATGACAAGGCCAAGCCGCTTGCGTTTCTCGAAGGATGATGCAGCCACCCTCAGCGCCCATCGCGCCCTTCTTCGTCATTGCGAGTGGCAACGAAGCAATCCAGCGTACTTCCTCTTTGATGAAGAAGGCTTTTTGCAGGTTTTTGAGCGTACCTGCTGGATTGCTTCGTCGCTTACGC
>JAITTC010000230.1 GCA_031287285.1 Christensenellaceae bacterium | reverse complement strand
GCCTTACTCCCTTGGCGGGCGCGTCGGGCGCGCCTTCGTCCGGGTAGCGCGAACAATCCTCGATGGAATCGAAGTCGAACACGGCGATGTCCGCATCCGCGCCCACTTCAAGGCTGCCCTTGCCCGGCAGGCCGAAGGTTCTCGCGGGCAGAAGCGTCGCGCGGTAGACCGCCTCTTCGAGCGTCATGACGCCCTTTTCGCGCACCAGGCGAAAGAAGCCGGCAAAACTCCCGGCGACCTGGGGGTGCCCCTGGCCTGGGGCATAGGGAGCCGTGTCTGACGAGGGCATGACATAGCCCCTCGTGAAGGGCGGCAGAAGGGAGGATTCAAAGCCCGTCTTGCAAATGACGGACTCGCGGGCCTTCGTGCCGCGCAGGTGGCGATAGAGCGCGTCGTCGAGCCTCTTGCCCGTGTGCTCGCCGGTCGCGACCAGGAAGTCAGAGAGCTGGAAGCCCTCGCTGTAGACGTAGCTTTCGCGGAAGCACTCGGAGCTGATGCCGCTGGCCCAGTCCACATAGAGCCCGGAATCCGCCCAGATATCGACGCCCTCCGCGCGGGCCTCGTCCATGAGCTTCAGCGCCTCTTCGATGACGCCCTGGCCGTATTGGTAGACGAAGTGGCTGATCTGCACCCGCACGCCAAGCTCGCGCGACAGGCCGATGAGCTGCCGTAAATTTTCAAGGTCGTAGTTGTCGTCCATGTAGGTATCCACCGCGACGACGCGGCCATGGCGCTTTGCGATGGCAGACAGGGCCAGAACCTCGTCCCAAGAGGTGCCGGGCACATAGCCAAGCCCAAAGCTCACGCCCAAAACCCCTTTTTGCATCGCTTCCTCGCAGAGCCTTTCCATCTCTTTGATCTCGGAAGGCGTCGCCGGGGCGAAGATGTCTTCGATCTGCAAATGGCGCCGCAGCGCGTTGTGCCCGAAGAGCTCCGCGTGGCTCAGCGGGAAGCCCGCGTCCATTTCGGCAAAGAAGCGGTCTAAATCCATGCGGCCGCCGCCGCAGTTGCCCGAAATGATGCTCGTCACGCCCTGCGCCAGCGAAAGGCAGGCGCAGCGGTGGGTGTTTTCGTCGGCCTCGCGGTCGACGTGGGTGTGAGGGTCGATGAAGCCCGGGGAAACGACCAGGCCTGAGGCGTCCAGCACATGGCGGGCGGGGCGGTCTTCGCCGCCGAGCCCCGCGATTTTGCCGTTTTGTATATAGAGATTGGCGAAGCTGCTCGTCTTGCTCGCCGGGTCCACAACCCTGCCGCCGCGAATCACCAAATCGACCATTCCCGCCGCCTCCCCCAAAAGTTTAGTGCTGCTAATCTAAATAGTTAGTATAAGCAAATCCGCCTGGCCGTCAAGTTAAATCATCACGGCGCGCCGCCGGAGGCCGCTTATTGTGCATAAAAAGGGAATAAAAAGCGCCCAACGAAGAGCTGGGCGCTTTTTGTAAAAAGGCGGGGAAGGCGGCTTAGGCGAGCGCCGCGTCGTAGACCGCCTTGACCTTTTCCTTCGTGGAGGCGCCCTCGTGCAGCTTTTGGTCGCCTACGTAAAAGGTGGGGACGTAGTAATAGTCGAACTTGTCGGCCGTGACGGGGTCGAGCCGCTCGTCGATCATCGTGAAAGGGATGGCCGCGTAAGCCGGGTTTTCGGCCTTCAGCTCCTCGATGAAGCGCAGGGCTTCCTGGCAGTAAGGGCAGGCCTCAAACATGAACAGGGTGATGGGCTTCATGGAAATTCCTCCTTTTGAACCGCTATCTTTTCTTCTTCCGGCGCACGAGCGCCAGGCCGCCGAAGCCCGAGATCACGGCCATATAAAAGCCGATATCGTAGCTAAGGCCGGTGTTGGCCGCTTCATACATGTGCAGGGGCGCGCCGAAGGCCTGCATGATGAGCGAAAAGGGTGCCAGCCAGCCATGCCAAACGCCGTTGAAGAAGCCGGCGGGCGAAGATTCGCTGTAGCCGCCGATGCCGGGCAGGCAGGCGCTGAGCAGGAGCGGCAGGCAAAGGAGCAGGCCTAGGCAGCCTAGCTTGCGGAGGGTCTTCATGGCTTGGGCCTCGCTTTCTTTGGGGGCGTCTGCGAGGCTGGCCGGATCATTCCTCGATGGCAAAGCCAAGGCCGCGCAGCGTCGCGAAGTAGTCCTCTGGGGTTTCCTCCCTGCGAATCAGGGTAACGGTGCCGTTGGGCTTGAGCAGCAGCTCCTTGGAGCGAAGCTTGCCGTTGTAGTTGTAGCCCATCGAAAAGCCGTGGGCTCCGGTGTCGTGCAGGCAGATCAGATCGCCGATTTCGATCCTGGGCAGGGGCCGATCGACCGCGAACTTGTCGTTATTCTCGCAAAGGGAGCCGGTTACGTCGTAGATTTCGGTCTTCGGCGCGTCTTCCTTGCCAAGAACCGTCACATGGTGGTAGGCGCCGTACATGGCGGGGCGCATCAGGTTGGCAGCGCAGGCATCCACGCCGATGTAGTGCTTATAGATCCGCTTTTCGTGCACCGCGGTGGTGACCAGGGAGCCCACCGGCCCGGTGATGTAGCGGCCAAGCTCCGCGAAGATCGCGGGCTTCATACGGGCCGGGCCAAAAACTGCCTCGTACTTTTCGCGCACGCCGTTTCCGATGCGAGGCAGGTCGGGTTCCTCATCGTCCGGCCTGTAGGGGATGCCGATGCCGCCTGAAAGGTTCACGAAGGCGATCTCCGCGCCGCTTTCTTCGTTTAGTTCGCGCGCAAGCTCGAAGAGCTCGCCCGCGAGGGTTGCGTAATAGTCCTGATCGAGCATGTTCGAGGCGAGGAAGGCGTGCAGGCCGAAGCGCTCGGCGCCAAGGCGCTGAAGCTCCTTTGCCGCCTCGAAGATCTGCTGCCTCGTCATGCCGTATTTGGCGTCCCCGGGGTTGCCCATGATCTCCCCGCCGATCTTGAAATCCCCACCCGGATTATAGCGCAGGCAGACGGTCTTTGGGATGCCGCCGTTTTCGGCCAGGAAGGGGATGTGGGTGATGTCGTCGAGGTTGATGATGGCTTCGAGGCGGCTTGCGTAGCGGAACTCCTCGGCCGGGGTGTTGTTCGACGAGAACATGATCTCCTTGCCCACGGAGCCCACCGCCTTGGCCAGCATGAGCTCCGTGTAGGAGGAGCAGTCCATGCCGCAGCCCTCTTGGCGTAGTATGTCCAAAATGGCGGGGTTAGGCAGCGCTTTTACCGCGAAATATTCCTTAAAGCCAGCATTCCACGCAAACGCGGCCCGCAGCGCGCGCACGCGGGCGCGCAGGGCAGCTTCGTCATAGATGTGGAAGGGGGTGGGGAATTCCTTGATGATCTCGCGCATTTGGGCGAGGGAATAAGGCAGTTCTTTCGCCATGGGGAAGGCACCTCCCAAAACGCCGGAGGCGTTTTTGTTTTCCCCATTTTACTTGGAATTCCACCGGCGCGCAAGCGCTTTTTCGCCGCATTTCGCAAAGCCCGGGGCGAGGGAGTTTCATTTAACTAACCTGTAACCTCCGCTCGAATCCGCGCCGTTCCCCTGCGCTCTTTTGGGCGAGCGGCAGAGCGGGCCGCGGTGTGGCAGGGGGATGATTCAAGCCTATACGCCCGCCCGGCAGCCCCATGCGGAAGCAGGGCACTTGCGCGGCCCGCTTCATAGGGGCGCCGCCAGGCGCCAGCCCTTAAATCCCGGCGCGGGCCTTGGCGATGAACCAATCAAAGATCGGCGCGTGGCCTTCCTTAAGCATCCTTTCCGGGTGGAACTGCGTGCCCAGAACCTTGTCGCCGTGCTGCACGGCTTCCACAAGGCCATCCTCGCTGCGCGCGATCACGTGGAGGCCTTCGGCCACGCGCGCGAGCGCCTGGTGGTGCGTGGAATTGACCACGAGCCCCTCGCGCCCGCCGAAGATCTCGTTGAGCAGCGAGCCCTTTTCGATGAGGATGGGATGGCGCAGGTAAAAGCTGCTGTGGAGCAGCCTGGTTTCGGGAAGGTCGTAGACGTGCTGGTGAAGGTCGCCGCCAAGGGCGACGTTGAGCACCTGCAGCCCCCTGCAAATGGCCAAAATCGGCTTGCCGGCGTCGAAAAAGGCCTTGGCCAGCAGAAGCTCGGTTTCGTCGCGCTCCCTGACGCAGGGCCTCGCGGCCGGGTGCGGCGCCTGCCCGAAGAAGCCTGGGTCAACGTCGCCTCCGCCGGTGAGCAAAAGGGCGCCAAAGCGCGAAAGGAGCCCGGGCAGATCCCTTTTTGCGGTGAAGCCGAGCCCTTCGGGTCTGCCGCCCGCCTGGGTCACGGCGCGCGAGTAAAAGGGGGAAGGGTTCGTATCGCCCTTGATCGTGGACGCGATCGCGATGAGGGGTTCCATGGCAAGGCCCTCCTGTTTTTTCTGATGCCCCATTCTATGCCGCGCGCCGCGCGCGCGTCAAGCCTCCCCTAAGCGGATTCAAGGCAGCGCGCACGCCAAGCCTTGCGCTTGCGGCCCCCAGCGGCTAAAATAAAGAAAGGGGCGCAAGGCCCCGGAAGGAGCCTTCAATCATGAGCGAAATCCAGGCCAGGACCTTCGAGACGATCTACCAAATCGCGCCCGAGGCGGCGGTAAAGCGCCTGCAGGGCTTTCGCGAGCGAGTGCCCGCGCGGAACATCGAAATTGGAAAGAATATCTACCCGGTTTGGAACATCGGCGAGGGGGAGCGCGCCGCGGTTTTCCTGCCCAGCGGCATGGGCCATGGCGAGGTCTGGTTTCCATACCTGACGGCCATCGCTCCGGAAATCCGCGTGGTGGCGCTTTCCTTGGCCGTGAACAAGACCATCGAGGGCTACTGCCGCGACCTGCACGCCCTCTTTGAGCGGCTGGGCCTTAAAAAGGTCGTGCTCATCGCGCAGGCGATCGGCGGGCTCATCGCGCAAAGCTACGTGCGCCTTTACCCAAACGAGGTGGAGGGCATGGCGCTGTGCATGTGCGGCGCGCCTGCCCAGGGCCTGCCAAAGGGGATTCAGCAAAAGTGGGTTGAGCGCAAAAAGCTAGCTTCCAAGCTCTTTTTCGCGCCGTTTAAGGTGATGCGCCAGCGCATGGCCTACCAGACCTTTCACGGGATGTGCCCGCCCGAGCTCGAGGACGCGCTTTCGTTCTGGCGCGCCTTCATCGCGGAAACCTACGAGTATGCCGTCTATAAAAAGCAATACATCGCCCTCAACTGCAGGGCCGTGCCGGGCATCTATGCAAGGCTGCCCTATGCCCCCGGCGATCTGAATGGCTGGAAGGGGAAAACCCTCCTTTTAGAGGCAGAAAACGACCAGTATTACCCAGATGAAGAAAAGGCGCTGCTTCGCGCCCTCTACCCGCACGCGCAGCTGGCGACCCTGGGCAAGGGCGGGCAGCTCGCCCTCCTCGCCGAGGAGCGCGAGGGCAGCCGCATTCTGCTGGACTTCCTTCGCGGCCTGCGAGAGGGCGAAGGGGCATAAGGCTAGCAGGGGGCATGGCTGCATTTCTTCGCCATTGCGAGGAGCGCAAGCGACGCGGCAATCCAACAGGCCGGCGCAATAGCTGCTTCATTTAAGGAAGAAGTGCGCTGGATTGCGCTTCTTCGTCATTGCGAGGAG
>JAITTC010000227.1 GCA_031287285.1 Christensenellaceae bacterium | reverse complement strand
TTCTCGCCCCCTTCCTGGTTATCGGCCTGTTTCTTCGCGGTTTCCGCATAAAAGCCGCCCTTGTTCATGAGCTGCTCATGGCTGCCGCGCTCTATCACGCGCCCCTCGTCTAAAACGATGATCTCGTCGCAATGCATGAGGGCGCTGATGCGGTGCGCCACGATGATGCCCGAGGTGCCGCCTTCGAAGAAACCCCGCAAGGAATTCAGGATGTCGTATTCAGTCTGGGCGTCCACGGCGCTCAGGGCATCGTCTAAGATGAGAATCGGCGGCCTTTTCACCAGCGCCCGGGCGATTGAAATCCGCTGCTTTTGCCCGCCCGAAAGCGTCACGCCCCTCTCCCCCACCATGGTTTCAAAAGCACCCGGGAAGGCGATGATATTATCGTAAATATCGGCCTGCTTGGAGGCAGCTTCCACCGCCTCATCGCTGACCGAATCATCGAAAAAGCGGATATTTTCGCGCACCGAGGCCGAAAAAAGGAAATTATCTTGCGGCACATAACCGATGCCCTCGCGCAGGGTGTCAAGGGGGATCTTGTGGATGTCGGCCCCGTCGTAAGAAACGCTGCCCTCCGGCGGGTTATAGAGCTTTAAGAGCAGGTTGCATAGGGTGGTCTTGCCGGAGCCCGTATGCCCGAGGATGCCAAGGGTCTTGCCAGGCCGTAAATCGAACGAAACCCCGCGCAGGGCGAAATCCGGGGCATAGGGGTAGCGAAAGCTCAGATCCTTGACCTGAATGCCGCCCTTGAGCTGCCCTTCGTGGGCGTTTTCGATGCTCTCAACGACCATGGGCGGCTGGGCCAGCACCTGGTTATAGCGCCGGAGCGAGGCCAGCCCGCGCGAGAGCAGGTTGATGATGCGCGCGATGGACTGCACGGGGTTTACGATGAGGGTCAGGTAGCCGTTGAAGGCCACGAAATCGCCAAGGGTGATCTGCCCTGCCCGGAGCAGGGCGCCCCCGTAGATGAGGCTGATCGTGAAGCTGATGCCGAAGATGAAGCCCACCATCGGCCCCATGGCGGACGATACCTTGACCATCGCCACGTTGGTGTCGAGCATATCGCGGTTCAAGCTCTCAAAGCGCGCAAGCTCGTTATCTTCCTGGGCGTAGGCCTTGATGACGCGAATGCCGTTGATGTTCTCGTTCACGCGGCCGGAAACCGCGGCAAAGGCCTCCTGCACGCGGCGGAAGCGCGAGCGCACCTGCCCGCCCATCAAAACGACCAAGACGATCAGCACCGGCACCGGCAGCAGCGAGTAAAGGGTCAGGCTGCCGTTGACGCCACCGCTCATCGAGAGGATGGCGACGAGGGATGTGACGACGCCGTTGATCGAAAGCGCGAGCGCCGGCCCGAAGGTCTGCCGCACCGCGCCGATGTCGTTGATTGCGTAGGCGATTAAGTCGCCGGTGGCCGAATGGTTATAAAAATCCATCGAAAGGGACTGAAAATGCACGAAAAGCTCCTTGCGCATGAAGGTTTCCAGGCGCCTCGCGTTGCCCATGATGAAGGTTCGCCATAAATAGCGCGTGCCGAAGATGGCCACGGCGGCCAGCACCAAATAGAGGATGCCCTGGTAGACCTTCGCCGTGTCGATGCTGGGCAGGCTCAGCTCGTCGATCACGTCGCCCAGCACCCGCGCGGGCAGAACCGAGATCCAGGCATTGAGCACCAGAAAGAAAACCCCAGGCAGATAACGCCAGCCATGCTGTTTCAAAAAGCGCGCCAGAACCACAGTCCCTGCCTCCCCTTGCCTTCACGTTCCTTTCAGTATAGCGCAAGTTTTATGGAAACACAAATCGTTTCAGCAAAGAAAAACGCAGCCATTTCGATGAGCAGGGCAGGCCGCAATCCCGGCCAGGCCCAGCAGGCCAAGGCAGGTGAAAGAACCTCACGAAAATCCGGGCGGCGCCAGCCATGCCGCTTCAAAAAGCGCGGCAAAACCGCGTTTTATTTCCTCTTCGCTTCGTATTTGCACAGGGCAAGGAGCGCCGCTGCTGCGAAAAAGCGGCGCGCGCGCATGAAAAGCGGCGCGCGAAGAAAAACTAGGGCCGAGGTGATTGAAATGGCGGATTTTCCGCGCTACAACGGCCTGTTCGATCTCATCGACAACGATGAGGAAAGCGACGAGTTCTTTTCGGCCCTGCCAGCCTATGTCAAGGACATGATCGGCCAGCGCGCCGAAGATATTCGCTCAAAAGAGGAGCTGTTCGCCTATGCGGATAACCTTCTTCGCGGCGATCATTAGGCGGCGGTGCCCGCGCGGGCCCGGGGCGGAACGCCCCGGGCCCTTCTCGCGCTTAAAAAGGGCTGGATGTGGAATTATTAACCGAAAGCAGGTTGCATTTTTTGCGCCCCTGCGCTATCGTGGAACGGTCGAATTTGAAGGGGCGGGGGTGCCGTCATGGCAGGGGTAGACAAGCAGGTTCTGCTTGAGGTGCAGGGCTTAAGATCCGGCCCGCAGAACGAGAGCGACGAATCCGTGCTGATGGTGCGCGGCCGCCTGCAGATAGACGAAGAGCTCGTTCGCTTAAGCTATGAGGAGGCCGGTGAAGACGGCCTATTCCTCACCGCGATCGAGATCGCGGACGGCATGGTGAACCTCTGCCGCGAAGGGCCCTTTTCATCGAATTTGGCGCTGCGCAAGGGCTGCCAGAGCAAGTCCGTGTTCGAAACGCCCCTCGGCCGCTTCGAAATCGAGGCCTTTTCGACCTTTCTCTCGTATGAACTGGGCGAAAACGAGGGGAAGCTGCGGCTTTCTTACCAGCTCACGATGCAGGGGGAGCAAATGGGGCTCAACCACCTTAGCATCGCCTATTGGGATGCGGCGGGCTGAGGATCTGCGCGACCTTCGCTTCCACAAGGGCGAGGTTTTGCGGCTTTTTCATCAAGAGAAGCTCTTTGTTCTGCCTCCGCCCTACGCGCGCGGCCTCTTTCGGGTGAAAAGCGCGGGCGCTTTGCCGCCAAGAGATTGCCTCTATGCGGCTGAGCTACGCGGTTACAGCGCCTTTGTGGGCTTTACGCAGGCGCTTTGGCTGGCCGCCGCGAGGGCGCAATGGGAAGGGCCCCGGGCAGAAATCGAGCCGAGCCTCAGCCCCTTGCATACGGCGCTTTACCAAAGCCTGCGCCTGGAGCCCGAGGATGAGAGCTTAAACGACGAAATGCGCTTTTTAATCCGCGCGGCGCTGGAAGTGCCGGCCTTGCTCGATAAGAGAGAGGAAAGCGGGAGCGCGGAGGCCGCGAAAAGGCTTCTTTCCTTGGCAAGGCCCAGGGTCTGCGCCGCGCTGGCCCGCGCGCTGCAGGCGCGAAAAGCGCAGCTTGCGCTTTTGGGCCCCGCAAGGGCTTTTGCCGCCCTGCTGGATGGATATGGGGACTTAAAAATAACATAGAGAATTT
>JAITTC010000208.1 GCA_031287285.1 Christensenellaceae bacterium | reverse complement strand
GTTCTTAAAGAAAATGTTATCTTCCCTCAATCGGCAGTGCGAAAAAACCGTCAAAAAGCCTTTTTCAGGGCTCAAATACGAAGAGATACCCCTTGCCGTGCATGGTCAGGATGTCGAACTCGTCGATGAAGTCCACCCCAAGCTTGGCGCGCAGCCGCATGATATGCATGCGCACGGTGTGGACGCCGCCAAGCGCTGGGGCGCCCCAAACGGCTTCGTAGATCTGCTCGGGCGGCAGCTCCTTCCCCTCGTTCTGCACCAGATGCAGCAGGATGGAGAACTCCTTTTTGGTGAGGCCCGCGTCGCGGGCACCCACAAGCGCGCGAGCGTTTTGAATTTCAAGCGTGAGCTGGCCGCGCTGGATCCTATAGCGCCGCAGCATCTCGTTCGTCTCTTCCAGCGCTTCGTTCGCCTGGGCGAGCGCTTGGTTTGCCGCGGTGAGCTCCCCCACGGTTTGGCCGAGCCTGCTATTCATCTCTGCAAGCACCGCGTTTTGCGCGTCGATCCGCTCTTGGCAATTGCGGTAGATGCGAACGTAGAGAACGACCACGAGCAAAAGCAGCAGCCCCACCACGACGATGCCCACGAGCATATCGGTTAGAAGAGCCAGTTCATCGCCGAACCAGAAGACGGTTTCCGGGTAGGCAAAGGCGACGATACAGGAGCCGATATACACGAAGGCTTCCGCGAGGATGGCGGCGATGCGCGCTTTTCCATCCAGCATTAGCGCGGTAAAGACGAAGGCAAATACGAAAAAGCACGGCATGCCGCTCTTGTATCCGCCGCTCGTGAAAAACAGAACGGGGAACGCCAGAAGGAATACGACGATCACCGTAATGCCGCAGCAAAGGCGGAAGCGCCCCGTGTGGTTCGCGATGCGAAAAAGGATCGACGCGAGCGCGGACGCGGCGAGATTGATGAGGATATGGACGGGAGGGACGCGCAGCAGCGCGCTGGATATGGCGGCGATGACGCCCACGGCAATCCCCGCGGCAGCGAGCAGGTTGAAGCTTTGGGCCTGTATGCCAAGGGCTTGGCCGAAGTAGCGCTGAAGGCTTGGCCTTGAATTTTCCATATTCGTTTGGGAGGCTCCTTTCGAATGGGTGGGGCGGAACAACCGCGCGGAGGGCAAAAACAAACCAGTTTACTTAACAGTTTAGCAGGTTTTTTTGACGAAAAACAGCGAGATGGTTAAAATTGAATGGTGGAAGGGCGATGGCAGCCAAGATCAGGGCGAAGTTTGCGCCTCTTTTTGGGGCATTTCATGGAATTGGCCAAGCGGGGGTGATCTGGATTGCTTCGCCGTCACCCGCGAGGGGCGTAAGCGACGCGGCAGGTTGGTAGGGCCGGTCAGCGGCTGGGTGGGCGCTTTAACGGCCCTCCTCGTCACCTGCGAGGAACGAAAGCGACGAAGCAATCCAGCAAGTATGTGCAAAGGCTTCTTCAAAAAGGAGGACGCTGGATTGCTTCGTTGCCACTCGCAATGACGAAAAAAGGGCGCAGAGCGCTCTGTGGGCAGCGGTTGCCGTGCGCGACACCGCCCCCGCATGCGGCAATCGCAATAACGCGAGGCCCTCCCCCGCACGGCCGAGGAGGAACTGGATTGCTTCGCCGTCACCTGCGAGGGGCGCAGCGACGCGGCAGGTTGGTAGAGCCGGTCAGTAGCTGGGCTGGCGCTTTAACGGCCCTCCTCGCCACCCGCGAGGGGCGTAAGCGACGCGGCAAGCGCAATGACGAAAGGCCTTCTCCGCGCGAGCGGGGATGATTTGGATGGCTTCGCCGCCACCCGCGAGGAGCGGAGCGACGCGGCAGATTGGTAGGGCCGGTCAGCGCTGGGCTGGCGCTTTAACGGCCCTCCTCGTCATTGCGAGGAGCGTAAGCGACGCGGCAGGTTGGTAGGGCCGGTCAGCGGCTGGGTGGGCGCTTTAACGGCCTTCCTCGTCATTGCAAGGAACGAAAGCGACGAAGCAATCCAGCAAGCACGCGCAAAGGCTACTTCAAAAAGGAGGATGCTGGATTGCTTCGCTGCCGCTCGCAATGACGGCACGGCCGAGGAGGAACTGAATTACTTCGCTGACTGTCATTGCGAGGAGCGGAGCGACGCGGCAATCGCAATGACGAAAAAAGGGCGCAGAGCGCTCTGTGGGCAGCGGTTGCCGTGCGCGACACTGCCCCCGCATGCGACGCGGCAAGCGCAATGTCGAGAGGCCTTCCCCGCGCATGCCGAATTAAAAGGCGCGGGGCCTTGACGCCGGGGATGCCCCCCAAGCCGGGCCGGCGCGAATTTTTTGCTTTCAGGGCTTGACAGGGCGCGAAAAAGCGGCTATCGTATGGGGCAATGGCGATGACCGGGAAGAAGTAGCCCGCTCATCCTTGCCCAAGGAAGAGAGCAGGCGGCAGCTGCGAGTCTGTGCGGGCCGGGGAGCTTTTTGGGTGAATACATCCCGCGAGCAGCGTTTAGAAACCGCTTCCAAGATGAAATCTTGGCGCGGCAAAGAAATGCCGGGCGTGCCCGTTACAGCGCGCGGAGTATGATCGTACTCTTTGAGCGCACGCGCTGCGAGGCCGTGCGGAACTGAGGTGGTACCGCGGAATTTTCCGCCCTCGGGATTCAATCCCGGGGGCGTTTTTGTATGCCTTCCCGGGCAAGAAAGGGAAGTGACTCCAATGCTCATCAAGGTCGCCCTGCTCCTGCTCTTCTTTGCCGTCACCATCGGCATCGGGCTCAAA
>JAITTC010000189.1 GCA_031287285.1 Christensenellaceae bacterium | reverse complement strand
GCCAAGATCGACGGCCTCGGCGCGAATGCCAGCGGGCAGCCCGGCGCCCTGGATGGCCGTAACTGCGTTTTCGCGGCCAAGGAGGGGGGAAAGGTTGTTGTGCAGGGTTTTGCGGCGCGCGGCAAAGGCTGCGCGCAGCACGGCGCGCAGCGCTTCTTCCCGGGGGCGGTCCGCGTTTTCGCGGCGCTTAAGGCGCAGGATGGAGGAGTTGACCGCGGGCTCCGGAAGGAAGCTTTCGGGGCCGATTTCGCCGAGGATCTCCGATTGGAAGAGATATTCGCGCAGGATGGAAATCGGGCCGTATTCGCGGGAACCGGGCCCGCAGAGAATGCGCTCGACCGCCTCTTTTTGCAAAAGGACGGTGATGACAGAGGCGCCGCGAAGGGCGAAGAGCCGCTGCATGATCTCGCTGGTGATGCCGTAAGGCAGGTTCGCCGCGATGACGAAGCGCTCGCCCAGTTCCTCGGCGCAAAGGGGCTCAAGCTTAAGGCGCAGGGCGTCGCCCTGCAGGATTTTGACGTTTGGGAAGGGGGAAAGCACGGTTTCGAGCACGGGAATGAGGCCGCGATCGATCTCGATGGCTAAAACCCGCTTCGCAAGCGGCGCGAGGGCCTTCGTCAGGCAGCCGGCGCCAGCGCCGATCTCGAGCACGGGCTGCCCCTCTGCACCGGATTGAGCCGCGATGAAGGCCAGACGCTCCTCGTCCATCAGGAAGTTTTGCCCCAGGCTTTTGACGAAGCGAAAGCTCCGCGCGCGAAGAAGCAGCTCGATTTGCGCGCAGCTCATCGCAGCTTTTTGAATTTCCTCGTTATTCAAGAATGTACACCGCCTTGTCGCGCCTGCGGCCAAACGATCGGCACTCGGCCTCCGTGTTGAGGAAGACGTCAACGCGCAAGCCGCTGACGCCGCAATCGCGCGCCACGCCAAAACCATAGCCTTCGACGAAGAGCTTGGTCCCGTAGGGGATGACCGAAGGGTCGATCGCGAGGGTGCCGATATCGGGCCAGGTGCCGGTGGCGGTCTTTTGGCCGGTGTGGGTATAGGCGGTGAGCTCCATGCTGAGCTTTTCGGAATACTGATAGGTCTTCCCATCCACGGTGATGGTGCCAGAGCCGCTGTCGCTGGCGTTTTTCTTGTTGGGATCCGGCGTGACCTTGGGGGCAGCGCTCTTAGAGGCGCTTGGCGCGGCGCTGGCCTTAGCGCTGGATTTTGGCGTTTTGGTGGGTTTTGGCGTCGGGGTGGGCCTTGCCTTGACGCCGCGCGCGATGAGGCGGTTTTGGGCGGGAACCAGGATTTCCTCTCGCAGCAGGGTGCGCTCGACCTCTTCGCCCTCGCGCTCGGTGACGCGGATCTGAAGCTGCTTGACGCCATCGCTGCCCTGGCGCTTGGTTTCTTCATTGCCCGTGTAAAGGCTTGAATCCTCCTGATAGACGGTCTGGTAGGGAATGCCCTTTTCCTGCGTTTCGATATAGACGCGAACCCGGAAGACCTCAATGCGCAGGCCATTGCTGACCTGGGCGTCAAGCGGCGGGGAAACCTCGTCGTTTTCGTTTAAGCTTACGCCGGCCAGCAGCAGGGCCTGCCGCACGGGGCCCGCGATCATGGCGAGGCGCTTTTCCTTGCCATCCGCCACGACGGTGACGCGCATGGCGCTTTTTAGGCGGATGCTGTCGCCGTTCTGCAGGCGGTGCGAGAGTTCCGGGTAAATGACCGTGCCCTCGGCGATCTCGATATCGACGGCCCCGATGAGTTCCGCCACGGTTTGGGCGTCGGTGCCGACATGAAGGGCCTTGCCGTCGATTTGCAGATCGACCTGCTTATTGGTAACCATGGCGAGCGCGCTTGGGAGCGAAGCGAAGGAGCCAAGGAGGAGGACCGCCGCCAGGGCGACAAAGAAGACCCCCTTGCCAGGGCGCTGCTCCAGCGCATCATGAAAGAAGTGCACCATCCAGTTGTAGAGGTACTCGAGCTTTTCGGCGGCTTTTTTAAGCCAATAGAGCAAAAAACCGAGCACTAAAGCCAAGCCGTTCACCCCTTTGGGCTGCGGCCTTTTGGGTTGACCTTCGGTTGAGCGCGCGCTGCGCCTGAAATGATCTCGCATGTGGCCTCCTTGATGGAACTCAAAAACCAGTTTGCAACGCATTTAGTATAGCGAAAGGGAAGGGAGCTGTCAAAGTTGCACTGGAAATGTTACAAGGCGGTAGCATTTTAAGGGCTTAAAATGCCATGCGGGCGCTGAATCAGAGAAAAAATGGCTTGAACCGGGATGGTTTGCTGTGCTATGATTTGAGCATAACCAAATGAGAGGCCGCAAGGCCGGAACGAGCCAAACCGAAAGGGGATTTTTCACGATGAGCGAACTGAAGGGCAGCAAGACCGAAAAGAACTTGTTGGCGGCCTTTGCCGGCGAGTCCCAGGCCAGCATTAAGTATGCGTATTACGCAAGCCAGGCCAAGAAAGACGGTTATGAGCAGATCGCGGGCTTTTTCACCGAAACCTCGGGCAACGAGAAGGAGCACGCCAAGATCTGGTTCAAGTTCCTGCACGGCGGCGCGGTGCCGCCGACGGTTGCAAACCTTGAGGACGCGGCGGCAGGCGAGAA
>JAITTC010000164.1 GCA_031287285.1 Christensenellaceae bacterium | reverse complement strand
CTGACGCTTGAGATGCTGCTGGACGTGACCCGCGGCGGCGGCTACGCGGGCCTTGTGCTGAGCCGGCGCCTACGCGAAAGCCAGCTTTCAGAGCTTGACAGGGCTTTTGCGACGGAGCTGTTTTATGGCACGCTCGAGCGTAGCATCCAGCTGGATTTTTGCCTTTCGCGCTTCATGGAGCGGCCGATGCAAGACGATGTGGTGCACCTCATTCTGCAGATGGGGGCCTATCAGATCCTGTTCATGGATCGGGTGCCGGATTTTGCCGTTTGCAACCAGCAGGTGGAGCTCGTGCGGCACTTCAGGAAGGACTCGCTGGCCGGCATGGTCAACGCCGTGCTGCGCAACCTGGCGCGCGGGAAGGATGAGATTGTTTACCCAAAGGAGGGCGCCGAAAGGCTGTCGATCTTGGGTTCCTGCCCGCCTTGGCTGGCCGAAAAGCTGATCGGCTGGTATGGCGAGCAAAACGCGGAGGGCCTCCTGCTCTTCTCTGGGAAGGACAGGCCCATGGCGATTCGGCCCAATCTATCGCGCCTTGGCGAGGCCGAGTTCGAAAAGCGGCTGGAAAGCTCCGGCGTGCGCTTCGAAAAGAGCGCCGTGCCGCATCTTTACCGCGTATGGAATTTAAAGCCCGGGCATCCGCTGCTGGCTGAAGGCGTGGCTTCCGTGATGGGCGAAGCTTCGGCGCTTGCCGTGATGGCAGTGGGCGTAAAGGGCGGCATGCAGATTTTAGATGCCTGCGCGGCGCCGGGCGGCAAGGCCTGCTATATGGCGGAGCTGCTGGGGACGAGCGCCGGCCGGGTGCATGCCTTCGACCTGCACGAGCACCGCGTGCAGCTCATTCAGGCCTATGCCAAGCGCTTAGGGCTCGATAATGTTCGCGCCAGGCAGCGGGATTCCTCGGTGCCCATCGACGACATGGCAGAAACCCTCGACGCCGTGCTCGTGGACGCGCCCTGCTCAGGCCTTGGCGTGATGCACGAAAAGCCCGACATCAAGTTGACGCTGCAGCCTGAAACGCTCGAAGAGCTGCCCAAAACGCAGGCAGCGATCTTAGAGGGCTGCTCGAGCTACCTAAAGCCAGGCGGCGCCCTGGTTTATTCCACCTGCACGCTCAATCCGGCCGAAAACGAAGAAATCGTGCGGGCCTTTTTGGCACAGCACCCTGAATTTGAGGCGAAAGGGCTCGAAAGGCGCTTGCCTGAGGCGTTCGCGGCCCGCGTAAGCGATGGGATGGCGAACTTCTTCCCCCATTTAGACGGCGTAGACGGCTTCTTCATCGCAAGGCTCGAAAAAAAGGGGCAAAAGGGGCGGCGCGCGTGAAGCGGGCGCTGACGAACCTCAGCGCGGCTGAACTCGTTTCCCTTTTAAAGGGAAGGGGCCAGCCAGCCTTCCGCGGCAAGCAGATCTTTGACTGGCTGCATAAGGGCGCTGACTTTTCGGGCATGAAGAACCTGCCCGCCGCGCTTTTAGGGGATTTAGACGGGGAATATGCCGCGCAGGGCGCGCGAATCGTCAAAACCCTGGTATCGAAGAAGGACGGAACCGAAAAATATCTTTTTGCGCTGGAAGATGGCAACATCGTCGAGGGCGTCTTCATGCGATATGCCCATGGGAACACCCTCTGCGTTTCCACCCAGGTGGGCTGCCGCATGGGCTGCGTCTTTTGCGCTTCTGCCCTAGACGGGCTCGTTCGCAACCTGGAGCCTGGCGAGATGCTTTCGCAGGTTCTTTTGGTGAACGCCCTGCACCGGCATGGGGAGGAGCGGGGCGTGACCAACGTGGTGCTCATGGGCAGCGGCGAGCCGCTCGACAATTACGAAAATGCGCTGGCCTTTTTGCGGCTCTTGAGCGCGCCAGGCGGCATCTGCATCAGCCTGCGCAACGTTTCGCTTTCGACCTGCGGGCTCGCGCCCGAGATTGGCAGGCTGGCCCAAGAGGATTTGGGGCTGACCCTTTCGATCTCGCTGCACGCGGCGGCGGACGAGCGGCGGAGGGAAATCATGCCGATCGCCAGGCGATATTCAATCGGCGAGCTGATCGAAAGCTGCAGGGAGTATGTGAAAAAGACGGGGCGGCGCGTGAGCTTCGAGTATGCCTTGATCGAGGGCGTGAACAGCTCCCTTGAGGAGGCCGATGCGCTCGCCGCGCTCTTGCGGGGCTTTCAGTGCCATGTAAACCTCATTCCGATCAACCGCGTGGCGGAAGGTAAGCTGGCCGCGCCAAAGCAAAGCGCAATCGAAGCCTTCCAAAAAAGGCTTGAAGATAAGGGCATTGCGGTATCGCGCCGCAGGGAGATGGGCGCTGACATAGCCGGCGCCTGCGGCCAGCTGCGCAGGCGGCATTTGAGCGAAAATTCCGCAAGCTAAAGGAGGAGGAAGCCTTGGGCGTCTATGTGGTAAGCGATAGGGGGAATTTGCGCCCCAACAACGAGGATAGCGTCTTCGCCCCCGTGCCTGGAACGCCCCTTGCGCTGGTCTGCGACGGCATGGGCGGGCATAAGGCTGGCGAGGTCGCCAGCGCCCTGGCGGTTGAGAGCATCTCAAAGCAGGCGCAGCGGCGCGGCGGGCGTGAAATCTCGGTAAAGACCGCGACGGCCTGGGTGAAGAGGGCCAATCTTGCGCTCTTTGACGCGGCGCAGGCCGACGAAGACCGCCGCGGCATGGGCACGACGGCCACGATGCTATACTTCTCACAAAGCTCTGCGATGCTGGCCCATGTGGGCGACAGCAGGGCTTACCGCCTGCGCGGCGGCGAGCTGGTTCGCCTCACGCAGGACCATTCCCTGGTGGCGGAGCTCGTTCGCATGGGCGAAATCACCGAGGAGCAGGCGCGCGAGCACCCTTACCGCAACGTGATCACCCGTGCGCTGGGCTCGGATCCAGACATCGAGGTCGACGCGCGCGATTTAGACCGCTTGCCGGGCGACCTTTACCTGCTTTGCAGCGACGGATTGACTGGCTACCTGCCCGACGAGGAACTTAAAACCATCCTCCTTGAGGACGGAAGCCTTGAAGAAAAGGGCCAAAAGCTCTTGCAGATCGCGCTGGATCGCGGCGGGCGCGACAATATCAGCCTGGTGCTGACCGACGGGGAGGTGGGCGCATGACGGGCAAGACCCTGAATAACCGCTACCTCGTGGGCGAGCTGATCGGATCGGGCGGCATGGCCATCGTTTACAAGGGGCATGATGCGCACACGGGCAAGACCGTGGCGATCAAGATGCTGCGCCCGGAGTTCAACGAGGATGAGGAGTTCATGGAGCGCTTCATCCGCGAGGCGCAGGTGGCTGCGTCGCTGAACCACGAAAACCTGATTGATATCTTCGATGTGAGCGAGCAGGACGGCATTTACTACATCGTGATGGAGTACATCGACGGGCTGACGCTGAAAGAGCTCATTCACCGCCAGGGCAGGCTCGATAACTACACCGCGATCTCCATCGCCCGGCAGATGTGCCTGGCGATGCGGCTCGTGCACCGCGCACACATCGTCCACCGCGATATCAAGCCCCAAAATATCCTCCTCGACCGCAAGGGCATCGCCAAACTCACCGATTTTGGCATCGCCAAGGCGGCCGGCGCCGATACCATCACCAACGCCAGCGAAAAGGGCGTGCTGGGCTCGGTGCACTACTTTTCGCCCGAGCAGGCAAGGGGTGAAAAGGTCGGCCTGCAGTCTGATGTCTATTCTTTGGGCGTGGTGCTTTACGAGATGCTCGCGGGGGAGGCGCCCTTTGACGGGGAAACGCCGATCGCTGTGGCGCTGCACCATTTGCATACGCCGCCGCCCTCTGTGCGCCTGAAAAACCCGAAGGCCACCAAGGCCCTGGATGAGATCATCCAAAAGGCCCTCGCCAAGGAGCCGTCGCAGCGCTACCAGAGCGCCGAAATGATGTATAGCGACTTGGGTCAGGCGCTGATCTACCCAGACGGCGGCTTCGTGCGCGCCGAAACCGCCAAAAGCGCGGCGTCTTCCTCCCCCCAGGGGGAGCGAGAGGAGCAAAGAGCCTCGCAAGATGCGCAGGAAGAAGGGGAGGAGGCCCAAAAGCACCACCATGGCCCCAGCGTTTTGCTTACCATCGCGCTTTGCCTAGGTTTTTTGGGGCTGCTGGGCTACTTCGCAAGCATCCTTTTCTTAAAGCAAATGGTCGTGCTTCCGGGCTGGCGGCCCGCGCCCGGGGTCGTGGGCAGCAACGTGGACGCAGCCGCGCAGCGATACGAGAAGGAGGGCCTGTCGATCGAGATCGCGGGCACCATCTTCGACGATACGATCCAGGCAGGCAACGTGATTGCGCAGGAGCCCATGCAGAACTTCCCGATCCGATCCGATGGCGCCATTCGCGTAACTGTCTGCCGGGGGCCCGAGTTTCCGGCCGTGCCCTCCGTCGTGGGCAAGACGATCGACGAGGCGAAGGAGATCCTGCGCCTAAGCGGCCTGAAGGCCGGCAGCATCGTGCAGGATGAAAGCAGCGACGCCCCGCGCGGCACGGTGCTGGAACAATACGTTAAGGCAGGCGAAACGCGGCATAACGGCGATGAAATCAGCCTTTGCGTGAGCGCCAGGCCCGTGGTGAGGGCGGTGCCCAAGCTCACCGGCCAGAGCCGCGAAGCCGCGGAAGAGGCGCTGAAAGAGGCTGGCCTGACCTTGGGCGAAGTCGGCTTTGAGCAAAACGCCGCGATGGAGCCGGATCAGATCGTTCGCCAGGACCCCTTGCCCGGGATGAACCTGGGCGATGGGGAGCCCGTGCAAATCTGGATCAATCGGGCGCTCGCGCAGAGCACGCACAGCATCGAAATCGAGGTGCCGGAGGATCAAACCAAGGTGATGATCTACCAGGAGGATCACCAGACCAACGAGGTTAAGCTCCTGGTCGAGGTGCTGCGCGATAAGGGCCCCTTTCAGGTGGATCTCGACCTGGTCAGCATCGAGCCAGGAGAGAACGAGGTGGTCATCTACTTGAACGGCGTTGAGAGAAAGCGCGAAACCGTAATACTGGTCGAGGCCCCATGAGGACGGGGCGCATTCTGCAGGGAATCGGCGGCTTTTATACGGTTTTGAGCGAAAACGAAAGCTATATCTGCAAGCTGAGGGGCAAATTCCGCCGCCAGCAGGTCACGCCCACGGTCGGCGATTATGTGGAATTCCTCCCCGGCGCTCCAGGCGATGAAGGCTCGATTGAGCGCGTTTTAGAGCGAAAGAACCTGCTGCTTCGCCCGCCCGTGGCCAATTTAGACCTGTTTTTGGTCACGATGGCGGCCGCGAACCCGGAGCCGGACCTTCTGCTCATCGACAGGCTCCTCATTTCCGCCGCGCAGTCCGGCATCGAAGCGTTGGTGCTCATCAACAAGGTGGATTTGGAGCAAGGCGCGGCGGCGCTCAGGCGCCAATACGAGCTTTCTGGCTATGAGGTCTTCGAATTGAGCGCAAAGGACGGCTATGGCGTAGAAAGGCTTCTGCAGCGAATTGCGGGGCTGACGGTCGGCTTTGCCGGGCAGTCTGCGGTGGGCAAATCCTCGCTGATCAACGCGTTAAGCCCGCTGCTTTCGCTCGAAGTCGGGGCGTTGAGCCGCATTCAGCGCGGGCGGCACACCACGCGAAGGGCGCAGATTCTGCCCATCAGCGGCGGGGGCTTTTTGGTCGACACGCCGGGCTTTTCGCTGTTGGAGCTTGAAACCAGGAACCCCGTGGAGCTTCCAAGTTGCTATAAGGAATTCGAGCCCTACGAGGGCAAGTGCAAGTTTTTATCGTGCACGCACACCAAGGAGCCGGGCTGCGCGGTGCTGGAGGCCGCGAAAGAAGGCCTTCTTTCGCCCGAGCGCTTGGAAAGATACGCGCTGCTTTACCAAGAGGAGCGCGAGAA
>JAITTC010000068.1 GCA_031287285.1 Christensenellaceae bacterium | reverse complement strand
GGGCTCCGTGCTGAAAGGCGGAGCCTTCGCGCGCAGGCCTATGGCCTTGCAGACGAGCCTGTTTTAGCTGAAATAGGCCCTCGGCAACAAGCCGAGGGCCTTTTCGTATGCGCTGAAATCAGGCTTGCGAGCTCTGCACGGCCACGGCGCAGGCCACGGTCGCCCCGACCATGGGATTGTTGCCCATGCCGATGAGGCCCATCATCTCAACGTGCGCGGGCACGGAAGACGAGCCCGCAAACTGCGCGTCTGAATGCATGCGGCCCAGGGTATCGGTCATGCCATAGGAGGCTGGGCCCGCCGCCATATTATCGGGGTGCAGAGTGCGGCCCGTGCCGCCGCCGGAAGCCACAGAGAAGTACTTCTTGCCGTTTTCGACGGCCCACTTTTTGTAGGTGCCGGCCACGGGGTGCTGGAAGCGCGTTGGGTTGGTGGAGTTGCCGGTGATGGAAACATCGACGTCTTCCTTGCGCATCACGGCCACGCCCTCGCTCACATCGTCGCAGCCATAGACGCGAACCTTGGCCTTATCGCCCTTTGAATAGGGCAGTTCCTTCACGACCTTCAGCTCACCGGTGAAGTAATCGTACTGCGTCTGCACGTAGGTGAAGCCGTTGACGCGGGAGATGATGTAGGCAGCGTCCTTGCCAAGGCCGTTTAAGATGACCTGCAACGGCTCCTTGCGCACGGTATTCGCCGTTCTGGCGATGCCGATGGCGCCTTCCGCAGCCGCGAATGACTCATGCCCGGCCAAAAAGCAGAAGCATTTGGTTTCTTCGCGAAGCAGCATCGCGGCCAGATTGCCATGGCCAAGGCCCACGTCGCGCTGATCCGCCACGGAACCCGGGATGCAGAAGGCCTGCAGCCCAAGGCCGATGGCCTCAGCTGCGTCTGCCGCGACCTTGATGCCCTTCTTCAGCGCGATGGCAACGCCAAAGGTATAGGCCCAAACGGCGTTTTCAAACGCGATGGGCTGGATGCCGCGCACGATTGCATCCACGTTGATGCCCTGTTGATCGCAGATCTCCTTCGCCTGCTCTAGGGAAGCGATTCCATATTCCTTCAGCGCCCTTTCGATCTTTTCGATGCGGCGCTCATACCCTTCAAAACGAATCAAGCTTGCTCCCTCCCTTTTCGTTATTTGGCGCGGGGGTCGATGACCTGAGCCGCTTCGTCGAAGCGGCCGTAAGTGCCCACGTTCTTTTCAAAGGCCTCTTTTGGGTCTGCCCCCTTGCGGATGGCTTCGAGCATGGAGCCCAGGCGCACGAACTTGTAGCCGATGACCTCGCCGTTTTCGTCAAGGCCGATGGCAAGAACGTAGCCTTCCGCCATTTCGAGGTAGCGCACGCCCTTTGCGGAGGTTGCGTACATCGTGCCGATTTGGGAGCGCAGGCCCTTGCCCAGATCCTCAAGGCCGGCGCCGATGGGCAGGCCATTTTCAGAGAAAGCGGACTGCGTGCGGCCGTAGACGATCTGCAGAAAGAGCTCGCGCATCGCGGTGTTGATCGCGTCGCAGACAAGGTCTGTATTCAGCGCTTCGAGGATCGTCTTGCCGGTCAGGGCTTCCGCCGCCATGGCGGCGGAATGCGTCATGCCCGAACAGCCAATGGTTTCGATCAGGGCTTCCTCGATGACCCCATCCTTGACGTTCAGGGTCAGCTTGCAGGCGCCCTGCTGCGGTGCGCACCAGCCAACACCGTGGGTCAGACCTGAAATGTCTTTAATTTCTTTGGCTTGCACCCATTTTCCCTCTTCGGGAATCGGAGCTGGACCATGGTTAGGCCCTTTCGCCACGCAGATCATTTCTTCCACTTCATGGGAAAATTGCATGGTTTAAATCCCTCCTGTCGCTTGAGTTCAGCGGTTGTGGCATACACGCTATAGTATACCATAAAACGGCGAAGGCGTTATTCTTCCGCGCGAATTTTCACAAAGTTAATCGATCGGGGCGGCATGGCGCGCGTTTTGCGCCGCTTGGAAGGGGGCAGAAAACATCCTCGGCGTCATTTGCAGCCTTTCCGCCTACCCTGAGGGCGAAAGGCGCTCAGAGGGCCCACTCGTAGCGGCAGAGGGGAGTCGGGTCTTTTCAAGCGCGCTGCACTCTCTTGTAGGAAGAGCTCGTGCATCATCGCAGCGCGTTTTGCGTGATTTTTGCTTTTCGAGGGGCTCACCCTTGGGTCCCTTTCAAAAGCGTTGCCAGCGTACTGTCGCGAAAACGGCTCGGGGGGCTGCCCTTACGCGTTCTAGCCCTTATGGGCGGCGAGAACCACGGCTTCTGCGCCGATCAAGCCCAGCGAAAAGCCTTCTAGGGGGCAGCGGGCACCATCAAGAGGTCGCGCGACCGGTGCCTAGCAGAGCTCCATTATCCCCGGTAAGCAATCGCGTCGAGTTGAAAGAATTCTTCTCTCAATGGGGTCCCTCGGTCGGTCTGGATGGGTTTGCGAGCTGGGTATTGCCCTTTAAAGCGTTCTTTAATGGCCTTTTCCATGACCGGCATGTTCTGATCGCCACCGAAGAGCAGACCGCCCGCGCAGGCCCGAGACCAACCATTTCCAGTCCTCGCTCGAGCTCATCCAATGCGCCATTGAAATGCATCCAACCCATCGCCCGCCCTGCCCTTGCTAGCGGGCCACCTCGCGAAAGGCGCTCAGAAGGCTGTTTAGCCGCGTGCGGCGGCGTTGGACCCTTAAAAGGCGTGCCGCAACGCTCTTGCAGGAAGAGCCCGCGCATCATCGCAGCGCATTTTGCGTGATTTTTGCTTTTCGAGGGGCCCACCCTTGGTTCCTTTCAGAAGCGTTGCCAACGTACTGCCGCGAAAGCGGCTCGGGGGGCTGCCCTTGCGCGTTCTGGCCCTCATGGGCGGCGAGAACCCCGGGCTTCTGCGCCGATCAAGCCCCGCAAGAAGCCCAGCGAAAAGCCTTCTGGGGGGGAGACGGGCGCCATCAAGAGGGCGCGCGGTTGCTGACTGGCAGAACTCCACTATCCTCGCTAAGCAATCGCGGCCATTGAAAGAATTCTTCTCTTAATGGGCCGCCCCGATCGGTCTGGATGGGTTTGCGAGCTGGATACTGCCCTTTAAAGCGTTCTTTAATGGCCTTTTCCATGACCGGTATGTTCCGGCCGCCGCCGAAGAGCAGACCGCCTGCTCAAGCCCGAGGCCAACCATTTGCAGCCTTCACTCAAGCTCATCCAATGCGCCGTTGATCCGCGCTTCTATCCCCTGCTTAGCATGGGCAACGCTGTAATTTGATGTCCTATCTTTTGATCTCGCCCGCGGTTCGGCCCGACTTGCCCTACGCGCATTTTAGGCCCATTATGGGGTAAGGCGGTTCGGCCCGCGGAAAAGGAAGGAGGCTTCCTTGATCCCAAGGCCAAAGAGGAGCATCGTTAACCGGTCTACTCCCATGCCAAATCCGCCATGCGGCGGGCAGCCATAACGAAAAAAGTCTAGATAGAACTTAACGTCCTCGTTCAGGCCTTTTTCTTCGGCTTGGGCACGCAAAAGCTCGTGACGATGCTCGCGCTGCGCGCCGGTGGTGATTTCCACGCCCCTCCAGATCAAATCATAGCCCTGCGGTACGCCGTCTTTCCGCATATGGTAGAAGGCGCGCTTATCCTTTGGGAAATCGGTGACGAAGAGGAATTCGTGGCCGAAAACCTCCTTCGTGTATTCAAAGCTGAGCTTTTCCGCTTCCGCCGTCAGGTCGGTCTGCTCCTCTTTCGGGAGTTCATATCCAAATCTCTCCTTAAGGGCGTGGTAGAGGTCCTGCAGCTTCATGACGGGGAAGGGCAGCGCCGGAACCGCGATCTCTATCCCCCATACCCGACGAATCTCCTCACCGTAGCGCTCTGCAAGCTTTTTAAGCATGGACGCCAGCATTTCTTCCTGCAAGCGCATCACGTCATGAAAGCTTTGAATATAGGAAAGCTCTAAATCAAAACCCGTAAACTCTGTGGCGTGCTTATGCGTAAAGGATTTTTCGGCCCGAAAGACGGGGCCGACCTCAAAAACCTTCTCAAATCCCGCAGCCATCGCCATTTGCTTATAGAACTGCGGACTTTGCGAAAGATACGCCTTGCGATCGAAATAGCTGAGCTCAAAGACCTCAGCGCCGCTTTCGCTCGCCGCTGCAATGAGCTTTGGCGTATGAATCTCGATAAACTCGCGCTCGAGCAGGAAGGAGCGCAGGCATTCCAGCATATAGGTCTGCGCCTTGAATAGAAGCAGGTTTTGATCGCTGCGAAGGTCGAGCCAGCGGTAATCCATGCGCGTGTCGATGTTCGCGTTTTTGGCCATTGGCAACGGCTCTGCCAGCGATTCTATGGTAATTTGATCGGGCAAAAGCTCGCATCCGCCCAGCTTTACGCTCGGATTCTCGACCAATAGCCCTTGAACGGAAACCACGGAGCCTATGGTGATTTTTTCGATGAGCCCAGCCAGTTCCGGGCGTAAAATCTTGTCAATGGTGACCTGCAATCGCCCGGAAGCATCCTTCAAGACCAAAAAGGCCATGTTCTTACCATTTCTTAAGTTTTCTAGAAACCCACTCACCGCATTCTGCTCGCCACAAAGCGCATTTCGGCAACCCACTCGCACCAGGTGCATCCACTGTACCTCGCTTCCTACAAATCATTAAAGGGAATACATAGAACATAAACACAATAAGAGCGAGCAGGCTTCCCCTGCTCGCTCTTATAGAAAAGACTCCGGCGGCTACC
>JAITTC010000089.1 GCA_031287285.1 Christensenellaceae bacterium | reverse complement strand
GGATTTAATCAAATCGCCGCGATGGCGGCAGCCCGCAGCCCTTGCCGTAAAACGCGGCAGCACTCCCCGGCAGCTTCAGCAGGGCGCGGTCAAAGCGCTCTTTGAGGTATTCGGGCAAATCATCGCGCCGCTTTCCATGAGGCGCGGAGGCGGCGCGCGCAAAACGCGCCCCAGCTTAAATGCCCCGTCTTGGGTTCGGTTTTCGCCTTCCGTAAGCTCCCTCCGCATTCATGCTTCCTCTTTCCCTCCATTCATATTCCTTTGGATGGCGATCAGCTTCGGCGAATCCTCGCGCTGGTTCAAAAAGGCCGAAAAAAGCGCATTGAACCGCCGTGGGTCAAGGCCCTTTGCAAGCCCCGTCAGCATTTCCATCTCGTGCCTTCCCTCCTCGTGCCCGGGGTAGACGCAAATAAAGGCCATTCCCCCCGGTAGCAGGAGCTCCAGCGCCGCCTCCACGGCCTTTGCGCTGCTTTCGGCGCGCGTGGTCTTTTCATGGTCGCCGCCCGGCAGCCAACCAAGGTTGAAGAGCACCGCCCGCGCCCTGCCTTCCACCACATCGGCCATCTCCGCATGGCTCCTGAGGTGGAGTTTTGCCCTTTTCAGCATCCCTTCCGCCTCCAGCCGCTCCCGCGTCCTTTTCAGCGCTTCCTCCTGCACGTCAAAGACGTGCACCAGCCCGGTTTCCCCCACCTGGCGGCACAAAAAAAGGGCGTCATGGCCATTGCCCGCCGTGGCGTCGATGGCCATGTCCCCTTCCAGAATCAAATCCCGCATCAGATCGCGCCCCAAAAAGCGCGCGTTTTTCAGCTCAACCATCGGGGAAGAGCCCCTTTAAATAGCTCAGCTCCGTTTCGGCTAAGTTGCGCCACTGGCCGGGCCGCAAATGCCCAATCGTTAAATTGCCAAGCCCTTCGCGCCGCAAATACGTCACCTGCGCGCCCACGGCCTGCAGCATCCTGCGCACGAGGCGATTATGCCCCTCGTGCACCGAAATCCGCAGGTTCGTCTGCCCCTGAAAGGCCGAATCTTCGGGCAGCCTCGTGATTTTCGCGGGCGAAGTCATGTGCCCGTCGTCGAGCTTTACGCCAAGGCGCAGCTTGGCCAGGGCGATCTCGCCAAGCTCCCCCTTCGCGCGCGCGAAATAGGTTTTTTCGATCTGGAACGAGGGGTGCATGAGCCGGTTGGCCAGCGCCCCGTCGTTCGTGAGCAAAAGCAAGCCCTCGGTGTCCCAATCCAGCCGCCCCACAGGGAAGACGCGCTCTTTTACGCCCTGAATCAGATCCCGCACCGTGGGCCTGCCCTTGTCGTCACTCAGGGTCGTTACCACGCCCTGCGGCTTGTTCATCAAGATATAGCGCAGGGCTTCGCGCACGGCGGCTGCCCGCTCGCCGTCTACCTCCACGAGGTCGTTTTCATCCACCTGCACGCCCATTTCCGTAACTGCCTGGCCATTGAGCTTCACGCGCCCCCTGGCGATCATCTCTTCGCAGGCCCGGCGCGAGCCGAAGCCCCGCTCTGCCAGGTATTTTTGCAATCTCATTCGTCAAATCCTCTTTCATTAGCTCAGCCAGCTCTTCAGCACCTCGGCAATCCTTCGCTGCAGATGGCCAAGCAGGCCGAAGGCCTCGCCGCCGCTGATGAGCTCCACGCGGCAGATTTCCTCCCCGCCTGCGCTGACCCTAGCATACCCCAAAGCCCGGCCTTTCGCAATAGGGGCCTTGAGGCCCTCGTTCAGATTCAAGGCGATTTGCGCCCCTTCATTGAGCCCCAAGGGAATGGCAAGGCCCTCTGCCGGCAGAACGGGGATGCTCTCGGGCGAGCCCCGCACCGTGATGGAACCCAAGGGCTCCCCTTCCTTCATTACCTCGACCATCTCGAAGCTTGCAAAGCCGTAATCGAGCAATTTTGCGCTTTCCTCCCACCAGTTCGGGCAGCCGAGCACCACGGCGATGAGCTGCATGCCGCCCCGCTCCGCGGCCGAAACAAGGCAGCGCCCTGCTTCCTTGGTGTAGCCGGTCTTTACCCCGTTCGCGCCCTCATAGAGGCTCAGCATCTTGTTCTTGTTGCGCATCACCCGGTCAAAGTCGTGGGTGCTCCACGGGATGGTATGCCGCTCGGTCGCCACGATCGCGCGGAACAGCGGCTGCCGGAAGGCGGCGGCGCTGATCTTAGCCAAATCGGCGGCAGAAGTATAGTGCCCTTCCGCCGGCAGGCCGTGCGGGTTTTTAAACTGGCTGTTTTCAAGCCCCAGCGCCCCTGCGTCCTCGTTCATCCTCTCAATGAAAGCGCTTCGATCCCCTTGCCCCGCATAGAGCGCCAGGGCTTCCGCCGCGTCGTTTCCAGAGCGCAGCATCAGCCCATAGAGCAGGTCTTCTACGCTCATCTCCTCGCCCGCCTCCAAATAAATCGAGCTGCCTTCCACCCCGACCGCAGCCCTGTCGATCACGACGCGATCCTCCGGGCTGCCATGAAGCAGCGCGCTCAGCGCCGTCATGATCTTGGTGGTCGAAGCCATGGGCAGCCTCTCATCGCCGTTTTGCAAATAAAGAATCCGCCCGCTGTAGGGTTCGATCAGGGCGGCGGCCTTCGCGGCAACGCGAAAGCCCCCCTCGCTCTCTTCCTTGGCGTAGCAAAAAGGAGCCCACAGCAAAAAAAGGGCGATCCATAGCAGGCAAACAACGCGCTTTTTCATCCTTTCATCCTCCCCACGCTTTTAGGCTATGCCCAAAAGGCGGGCTTTACGACAAAAGCAAAGCGCGATAGGCTAAGCTTCGCTTGGCGGTGCACCGCAAGGCAAGCGCGCACCGCCTGGGTTTAGGACCGAGTCGCAGCATTTGGCGCCAATGCGGCCGCGTTTGCCTCGCTTGCCGTTTAGTGATATAATATGGAAATGAAAAATTTATAATTAGTAAGTGCGAGGTCTCTCATGCCTTATTTTCGCAAAATCGTCGG
>JAITTC010000018.1 GCA_031287285.1 Christensenellaceae bacterium | reverse complement strand
TCCGCGCCGCCGCCGGGGGCCAACCGCCCGCCTCGGGCGGGCTGGCCCAAGACGAGGAACCCCCGAGGGCAAAGCCCTCGGGGGTTCCTCGGCGTGGCCGGGCGGCGTTGCCGCCCGGTTGGCCCCACTCGCCATTCGAGCTTTCTTCTATTATGATTGCGGCGTTTGCCGGCCACACGGCGCTCTTTTCAAGGAAACGGCGTTCGCGGCACGAGCCCTCCCAAAGGCAAAATCGCGGGCTTTTTTACGGCGGCCCCGCGGAAACGGGGCTGCGGCGCGCGTCGCGCGCCGCAGCAGGGGGCCAAGCTGGGCGGCTTTGCCGCCCAGCTTGGCCCCTAAACGATTCGAGCTTACATCAAAAACGCAGCGCCAAATGCGAATTGCAGGCCTTCAGGCGCCCATCAGCGTTTCCACCGCACGAAGCAGCGCGCTTTCGTCGCCGACATTGCCGGGGAAGACGACGAGCGAAAGCCCGGGGAAGCGGCTGCCCTCCCCCGTTTGCCAAACGGGCACACCGGGCAGAATCTGCCCCAAAACCCTCGCCTTTTTGACCTTTAGCGCCTTCACGCCGATTTCGCTGGATGTAATGCCGCCCTTGGCGATTAAAAAGCCGGGGCGCACGGGGAGCCGAGCCACGATGAAGGTCAGCGCGTCCGCGATTTCAAGCGAAAGCTTGAGCTTTCCCTCGGCGCTGAGGCCTTCAGGCGCGACGAGCTGCCGCGAGGTATAGACCGCCGCGCTTTTGCCCTCTGCGAGAAGGGCGGCACAGCTTTCGCAAATCTCCTCGGCGCGCTTTGTGAGGCCGCCGCTTAACGCCAGGGCGGCGTCGAGCTCAAAGAAATGAAGCGGCAAGGCCGACAAGCGCAGGGCGTCGAGCTGCGCCGTTGTTTTTTGCACATGAGAGCCAACGATGAGGAGCCCGCCATTGTTTTCGCCGGGCAGGCGCATTTCATCGCGGGTTAAAAGCGGCTTTTCGCCAATTAGCCCCAGCGCCTTTGGCACGGCAGCCGCCGTTCGCAGCAAAAACTCCTTCCCCGCGGCGAAAGCGCGCATAAGCGCCGCGCAAAAGACCCAAACATCCCCGTCCGCGCAGGCATTGACGACGACCTTTTGAAAGCCCTCGGTTTGAATGAGCTTGTTTGCGATGCCTTCGACGTCGAGCGCGCGCAGTTCCCCCAGCGAGATTGAAACGCAATCCTTTGCCAGAAAGCTGCCGGCGGTCTTTTCCTCGACCCAGGCCTTGAGATCCGAGGATGCGTAGCCGAAGGTCTTATCGCCAGCGAACTCGGTTTCCCCGGCGGGCACGAGGTCTTGCCCCTCGAGCACATAGTGGACGTCGTTTAAGGTGAAGCGGCCGCCTTCCTTAAAGTAGGGCAGCAAAATCTCGCCCGAAAAGCGCTTTTTGCCCGCCGCCTCGATGGTTTTGCGCAGGGTTTCGGTTTCGAGCGGGTAATGGCCGCGCAAGGTCGAATCGCTGCGGCTGATGAGCACGAAATCCTTGCCCGCTTGCGCCGAAGCCAGCAGGAGATTTTGGGCGATTTGCTCGTGCAGGGCCTGCGATTCGACGGCGGGCAGGCCGCGCGAGTTCGTCAGCAGGAAGAAGAGCCGCGACGGCTCGCCAAAGGCCTCGAGCAAGGCCGAAACCTCAAACGAGGTGTAGACGCTCACGCCGTGCACGGTCTGCACGCCGGTTGGGTCGTCGTCGAGCACGGCGATCTTGCGGCCGAAGGCCTTCGCCTCGGCTTCAAGCAGGGAAAGGGCCTCGCTTGGCCTTTCGGCGGGCAAAGCGGCGAAGGTTTCGTCCTTCAAAAGCCTCACGCGCCGATGACCTCCTTGAGGTATTCCACGCCAAGCCGCGGGCTTGAGAGCACCGGCTTATCGATATGCGAAAGGTAGGGCAGCAGCACGACCATCGAGCCTTGCGCCAGCACGATCACGTCGTTTTCCTTGGCGGCCGCCTCGATTTCGCCCAAGACCATCTGGTTGTGCTTCTCGACGTTGCCCTCTTCAATGAGCACCATCATCGCGCCCTTCACAAGCCGCACATCCAGCTCGATTGCCTTGCCGGCCTCCTTCGCGGCGCTTTCTATGAGCCTGGAGCTCGGCCCCACAGTCGATGCGACGGTGGCGATCATGGCGATCTTCTTGCCGAGGGAAACCGCCTTGCGCGCCATGGCCTCGTCGATCTTGACCACGGGTACGTCCACGAAGCTGCGCAGGCTGTCTGCCACCTCGCCCACGGAGGAGCACTGGTTGAAGATCGCGTCCACGCCGAGGGATTCGGCCTGCTGGTAATAGGAATACATCCTGCGGCGCACGCCCTCGGTGGGGGCGCCGTTCGCGTTGACCTCGCGGATCAGGCTCTCGTCCACGATCTGGGTGACGGTCACGTCCGGCATGATCTCGGCGCAGAGCGCCTTTAAAACCTCATAGGAAACGAAGCTCGTCTCCACGATGGCGACGGATTTGCCCATGCTGATCGGCCTCCTCTTTGTGCGGGCTTTGCGGCCCTTTGCCTATGAGTATACAGCGCCGCGGGGCAGAAGAAAAGGGCGCAAATGAGGAAAGAGCTGATTTTTGCCGCCTGCTGCAAAATTTGGTGAAATGGGAAGGAATGGCGGCGGGAAAGTCGAATGATTGACTATTGGGGAAGGGGGCGTTGGCGTGCAGGCTGGCTAGAACGCGGTTTTAGAGGCCCTTGAGGGGCGCCCGGTTGGCTGGGGGCTGCTTTGGGAAGGAATTGGGGCGATTGCTGCGGTGCTCGTGCCGCTCGGGGCGGCCATCGGCTTCTTCATTAAGCTGCGGCATGACAAGAAGATGAAGGAATGGGAATTGGCCCAAGAAGAGGCGAAAAAGCCGCAGTTTCTTTCGCTAACACCCGCGCGGAAGGCTTTTAAGCTCGGCCAGCTAGAATATGCCGGGCGAAGCCCGGATTACGAAAAGGCGAAGGCGCTTTTTGAAGAGGCCCTGGCGGAGCAAAAGGGGCTGACGCTGGGCCACGACACCCTGGAAACAGCCGCGATCTATAACGCCCTGGGCATGGTGGCCGACGACATGGCAAAATACGACGAGGCGATCGATTGGTTTAAGAATGCCCTCGTGATTTACGATGAAAACAGGCCGAAAGAGAGCAATGCGGATCTGGTGACGATCAACAATAACCTGGCCTTGGTTTACGATAGGCAGGCTAGGTACGCGGATGCCCTGTGGGGCTATGAAAAGGCCTTAACGGTATTCGAAAAGGTCTTGGGCAAGAAGCACCCGAGCACCGCAGCGACCTACAACAACATCGCGGTAGTTTATAAGGAGCAAGGTAGGTACGGAGAAGCACTGCAGTGGTGTCAAAGGGCCTTGGCGATATTCGAAAAAGTCTTAGGCAAAAAGAGCCCGAGTACCGCCACGACCTACAACAACATCGCGATGGTTTATCTCGCGCTAGGTAGATACGAGGAATCGCTGCAATTGCATGAAAAAGCCCTAGCAGTGCGAGAAAAGACCTTAGGTACGCAACATCGCGATACAGCGGACAGCTACAATAACATCGGAATGGTTTATCTCGCGCTAGGCAAGCGCGAGGACGCGCTGCAATGGCACCAAAAGGCCTTGGTGATACGTGAAAAGATCCTGCCCATCGAGCATTCCGATACCGCAAGCAGCTACAACAACATCGCGATGGTTTATCTCGCGCAAGGCAAGTGCGAGAAGGCGTTGCAATGGCACCAAAAGGCCTTAGCGATACGTGAAAAGGTCTTGCCCACCGAGCACCCCGATACCGCGAGCAGCTACAATAACATCGGGATGGTTTATCTCGCGTTAGGCAAAGACAAGCACGAAGAGGCGCTGCAATGGTTTAAAAAGGCCTTGACGATACGTGAAAAGGTTTTGGGTGCCGAGCACCCCGATACCGCGAGCAGCTACAATAACATCGGGATGGTTTATGATGGCGAAGAGGCGCTGAAATGGCATGAAAAGGCATTGGCAATACAAGAAAGGGTCCTGGGCACACAACATCGCGAAACCGCGACCACCTACAACAGCATCGCGGCGGTTTATTATGCGCAAGGCAAGCGCAAGGATGCGCTGCAGTGGTATCAAAAGGCCTTGGCAGTATTCGAAAAGGTCTTGGGCACCGAGCATTCCGATACCGCAACCATCTACAACAACATCGCGGCGGTTTATCTCGCGCAAGGCAAACTCGATGCGGCCGAAGACCTTCTTCAAAAAGCACTGCCCATCTTTCTAAACGCCTTCGACGAAAATCACCCCGAGGTGGAAGACGTCAAAAAAGGCCTTGCCCTGATTGCTGCGGCGCGCGCGGGGCAATAAGCCCGCCCTTTCCCCTCGCCTTTTCGCCGATTTAAAGAGGAAGCTCTTGACGCTTCCTCTTTTTGCGCTATGATGAAACTAGCTTCACAAAAAAGGGGGCAAAACGGTTTGCACGAGGAATGCGGCGTCTTTGGCGCCTACGGCCTTGCTTCAGCGGCCGAGCGGGCGGCCCTTGCGCTCTATGCCCTGCAGCATCGCGGGCAGGAGGGCTGCGGCATCGCCACCTACGACGAAGCGAGCGCCTCCATCCACATGGTCAAAAACCTGGGGCAGGTCAAGGAGGTGTTCGGCCCGAAGGATTTCCTTGCGCTGCCCGGGGATAAGGCGGTCGGGCACGTGCGCTACTCCACCACGGGCGGCAACCTGCCGCGCAATACCCAGCCCATGCTGGCCGGCACCCGCGAGGGCACGCTGGCGCTGGTGCACAACGGCAATCTGTCAAACGCCGCTGCGCTGCGCAGGGAGCTTGAGGCCAAGGGGCTGATCTTTCAGACGGATTCCGACACCGAGGTCATCGCCTACCTGCTGGCCGGCGAGCTGATCCGCACCAAGGATATCGTGGCCGCCCTGCAAGCCGCCATGACGCGGATGGAAGGCAGCTACTCGCTGGTGATGCTCTTAAACGGCACCATGCTCGCCGTGCGCGACCCCTTCGGGATGCGGCCGCTCTGCATGGGCGAGGTCGAGGGAAGCCCCGTCTTCGCCTCAGAAAGCTGCGCGATCGGGGCGGTGCGCGGCCGCTTCGTGCGCGATTTAAAGCCGGGTGAGATCGTCCGCGTCGAGGGCAAAAACGTCGATTCCTTCTTCGGCGGCAAGCCGAGCGCCGGCGCGCTCTGCATTTTTGAGCATATCTACTTCGCCAGGCCCGATTCCGTCATCGACGGCCAAAGCGTCTACGAAGCGCGGCTGCGCGCCGGGCGCATTTTGGCCGAAAGCCACCCGGTTAAGGCCGATTTGGTCATCGGCGTGCCGGATTCCGGGCTGATCGCGGCGATTGGCTATGCCGAGGGCTCGGGCATTCCCCACGGCGAGGGCTTCGTCATCAACCGCTACATCGGCCGCACCTTCATCGAGCCCACGCAGGAGATGCGAGCCTCAAAGGTGCGCCTCAAATTGAGCCCCCTTCGCCGGGCCGTCGAGGGCAAGCGCGTGGTCATGGTCGATGATTCGCTGGTGCGCGGCACCACCATGGGCCCAACCGTGGCGCTGCTCAAGAAGGCCGGGGCTGCCGAGGTGCACGTGCGCATCTGCGCGCCGCCCTTCCTTTACCCCTGCTATTTTGGCACCGACGTGCCCTCGCGCGAGCTGCTGGCCTCGGTGCGCTGGAGCCACGAAGAGCTCACCCACCGCATTGGCGCGGACTCTTTGGGCTTCCTCCCGCTTAACAGGGTGCATGATTTAGCCCCAAATTCGGGCCTTGGCTTTTGCGATGGCTGCTTTTCGGGGAAATACCCCTACGAGGTTGCCGAATAGCCGCGCTTTCGCTCAAAATCGCATCAAAAAGGGGCTTTTAGGCCCCTTTTTTGCGTTGTTTTGATGAGCTGCATTGAATTCCACCCCTTTTTGATTCCATTGAAGGCAAACAGGAAGCGGAACGGGCGACACTGCCCTTTGCGGAGGCGGAACGTAGCTATCTAATCGCCCCTGCCTTTCCCCCGTCATTGCGAGCGACAGCGAAGCAATCCAGTGTGCCCCCTCTTTGCAGCACTTTCGGCCATACCTGCTGGATTGCTTCGTCGCTTTGCTCCTCGCAATGACGAAAGAGAGCACCACGCCCCGCTCTTTCTCCGTCATTGCGCTTGCTTCGTCGCTTCGCTCCTCGCAATGACGGCGAAGCAATCCAGCGTACTTCCTCCTCGCAGCACTTCGACCGTACCTGCTGGATTGCTTCGTCGTTTTACTCCTCGCAATGACGAAAGAGGACACCGCGCCGCCGTCCTTCCCCCGTCATTGCGCTTGCTTCGTCGTTTTACTCCTCGCAATGTCGGCGATGCAATCCAATCGCCCCTTTCTTTCTTCCACGTCATTGCGAGCGGCAGCGAAGCAATCCAGCGTACCTCCTCTTTGCAGCACTTTCGGCCATACCTTCTGGTTTGCTTCGCCGTTTTACTACCCGCAAAGACGTAAGAAGGCAACCGCGCCGCCGTCCTTCCCCCGTCATTGCGCTTGCTTCGTCGTTTTACTCCTCGCA
>JAITTC010000217.1 GCA_031287285.1 Christensenellaceae bacterium | reverse complement strand
CAAGCGCGCGGCCGCGTCCACCTACCTGCTCGCGCCGGGCTCGATCGAAATTTCCGGCGCCTACGCGGAGGCGCCGCAGGGCCGCAGGGCTTACGACTAGGCAAAACTTCTTTTAGGAGCATAAGGTTTTGGGAGTTGCAGCGCAGGTCATTCGCGCCGTGGCGACGGTGCTGGATACCCTTCTGAATATCGGATCGATCCTGATCCTGGCGCGCGCCTTGCTGAGCTGGTTTATTTCGCCCTATAGCCGGCTGATGCAGGTCGTCGTCCGGTTGAGCGAGCCGATCATCCTGCCCTTCCGCCCCTTGGCGCGGCGGCTGACCAACGGCCGCTTGCCGATTGATTTGGCACCGTTTTTCACCATTCTTGCCATAAGCATTTTGCAGAGGATAGTCGCGATGGCGGCGGCTGGGCTTTTGCGCCTGGTTTGGTGATGAGCGAGCAAGGGCGGCAGGGCGAGATACGAATACTGGATCTCATTCGGCGGGCCTCCCGAGGTGGGGCCTGTTTTTCGTCCTTTTTAAGCCCCGATTTGCGCGCCTTGGCGCTGCGCCTGGCCGCTGAAAACGGCGTGGAGCTCTCTTTTTTTGGCGGGGACGATGAAAGCGAGCGCGTGGTGCTGGGATTTGGCCCAAGGCAGGGGATGCAGGAGGCGCCGGTGGCCTTTTTGAACATCGCTTGGGACGACCGCTTTGGCTCCCCCGGCCATCGCGACCTTTTGGGCGCGATTTTGGCCCTCGGCATCGAAAGGGACTGCGTGGGCGACATTCGCCTGGAAGAAGGCGCCGCCATCGTGGCGGTGCTCGAGAGTATGGCGGAATATATTCGGCTGAATTTAAAGCAGGCCGGGCGGGTTTCGGTGAGGGTTTCGCGGCATGAAGGCGCCTTGCCGCCGCCCGAAGAGGGCAAGAGGATGCTCATCAACGTTCCCTCGCTCCGGCTCGACGCTGTGCTTCAGCAAACGGCGCGGCTGCCCAGGGCGAAAGCGAAGCTGCTCATCGAGCAAGGGCTTTGCTTCGTGAACTGGCGCGAGGAATTGCGGGCGGATCGGCAGCTTGGCCCGGGGGATCGCATCTCGCTGCGGGGCAAGGGAAGAATCCACATATTGGATGTGCGCGGCGAGAGCAAAAGGGGCAGGTTATTCATTGAGATTGAGGCGAAATTAAGCTAGGATTACGGTGGATTCAAAGCACACAAGGGAGGGGCCGCAAATGGCATCCGAACAGATCATCGCAAAGGACTTCCCGCGCAAGCTGCGGGGTTATGACGAGGAGGCAGTCAACGAGTACCTGCGGCAGCTCGCCGCGCATATCGAGGCGCTTAGCAACGAGAACAAGGCCCTGCGCGAGCAGCTGCAGGCCACTGCCGAGCAGCTGAATTACATGAAGAACCTCGAAGCCACGCTGCGCGAAACCCTGATGGTGGCCCAGCGCAGCGCGGAAGAAACCACGCGCAATGCAAACTTCCGCGCGGAGGGCATCGTGGGCACGGCCAACGAGCAGGCAAGGCGCATCATTCAGCATGCGCAGGATGAGATCGGCGCGTACCAGGCCCAGATCGAGGAGATCAAGCGGCAGGCCAATCTCTACCGCGCGAACTTCCGCATGCTGATGAACGCGCAGTTGCAGATTTTGGAAGATAGCGGCATCGGCCAAGAGCGTCAGGGGGGCTGATTTCCTTGGAAAAGCAGCCGATAAAGACGCGAAATTGGGCAAAAGAAGGCTTTTTTTGCGCGGGGCTTGCGATTTTGGCCATCCTGGCCGATCGGCTGGTCAAGTTTTGGGCGACCGAGGCCTTGCGGCCGAGCGCGGGCAGCCCGAGGCCGGTCGTCGATCTGATCCCGGGGATTTTTCGCTTCCTTTATGTCGAAAATAGGGGCGCGTCCTTCGGCATCTTCGAAAACCAGCGCGTCCCGCTGATCGCCGTGAGCCTGGCGGTTTCGATCTACATCGTTTACAGGCTGTTTTTTGCCAAAAAGCAGCTTCCGCTCTGGCCGAAGCTCTCGCTTGCCTTTGTTTTGGGCGGGGCGATCGGCAACCTGATCGATCGCGCGCTTTACGGCTATGTGGTCGACATGCTCGACTTTTACCTCATCCGCTTCGCGGTCTTCAACGTGGCCGATAGCTGCGTGGTCGGCGGGGTCATCGCGCTGGGGGTTTGGCTGTTGTTCTTGGAGGGGCGCGAAAACAAGGGCGCCGAAGAGCCGCTTTCAAAGGAGCAAAGCAGTGGAGAAAATCCTTAAAATCGCGCAAAAAGGCGATGAAGGCATCCGCTTGGATGCCTTTTTGTCTGCTTCCGGCGAATGGTCGCGCTCGCGGATTGCCAAGCTCTTCGAGCAGGGCCTTTTGCGCCTGAATGGCGAAATACCGCAAAAATTGGGCCTGCGCCTAAAGGAGGGCGACAGGCTCGAGCTTCGAATTCCCCCGCCGGAGCCGCTGAGCGCCGTGAAGACGCAAATGGAGATCCCCATCCTCTATGAGGACCAGGACTTGGCCGTGATCAACAAGCCGCGCGGCCTCGTGGTGCACCCGGCGCCGGGCCACGGCGCCGATACCCTGGTCAACGGTCTGCTCTACGCCATGGAGGGGGAGCTGTCTGGCATCGGCGGCGAATTGCGCCCCGGCATCGTGCATAGGCTTGACAAAGACACGACGGGCCTGCTCGTGGTCGCCAAGAGCGACAGGGCGCATATCGCGCTTTCTGCGCAGATTAAGGCGCGCCAGGCGGCAAGGGAGGACCTTGCGCTGGTGGAGGGAAACCTAAGGGCTGACGAGGGCAGCGTGGAGGCGCCGATCGGCCGCAGCCCAAGGGATAGGAAGAAGATGGCCGTGCTGCCTGGCGGCCGCTGGGCCAAGACGAATTACCGCGTGCTTGAAAGATACAAGGCTGCCTGCCTTTTGTGGCTCAAGCTCGAAACCGGGCGCACCCATCAGATCCGCGTGCACATGAAGGAGATCGGCCACCCGGTTTGCGGGGATGTGATTTACGGCCCGCAGGCTGGCGGCAGAATCAAGAACTGCCCGCTGATGCTCCACGCGGCAGCCCTGAGCTTTGCGCACCCGGCAAGCGGCGATACGATGCGATTCGAGGCGGAACCGCCCGAGGATTTTCAATCCGTTCTCGAAAGATTAACGAGTCTATGATATACTTACACCATAAAAGCCCATGAATTCGCGGGGTCGCGGGCGAGGAGGAAGGGAATGCCGAAGGATAGGGTCGTGCCGTTTGAGGCCGACAGCCGATTTTTTCACAGGCGCGCCGTGCGCCTGATCGACAAGCAGGACTTTCTTTCGGGCCTTCGCAATCTGCGCAGGGCCCAGAAGCTCGACCCCGTAAACGTCGACATCGCCCTGGATCTGGCCGACGCCTACGCGCGCATGGGGCTGTTTGAGCAGTCAAACACCGAGCTTGGGCTGCTGCTCCACAGGGAGGACTGCCCGGAAGAGGTCATGTTCGCGATGGGCTGCAACTACATGGCCATGGGCGATTACGCCCAGGCCTATTCCGTCTTCGAAAACTATTTGAACTCCTTTGGCGAGGGCGAGTTTGCCTACCTGGCGCGCGATGGCATGGAGCAGATCGAGGAATCCGAAATCGAGGACGGCATCGACCGGGAACTGGAGGACTTGGCGGAGCGCGGCAAGGCTGCCCTCGACGCGGGCGACCCGAGCGGCGCCGCGGAGCTCTTCCGCGAGGTGCTGGCCCGGGATGAGAGCCTGAGCTATGTGCGCAACAACCTGGCGCTTGCCTATATCTGCATGGAAGAGATGCCCGCCGCCTGGGAGCAGCTGCGCATCATCCTAAAGCAGGACGCCCTGAACGTCCACGCCTGCTGCAACGCGGCCCTGCTCTTTAAGAACGAGGGCCAGGCCGAAAAGGCGGCCCGCATGGTCGCGCGGCTGAACCCCGAAATCATGGAGGAAATCGACGAGCTCTATAAATACTGCCTGAGCATGGCGGAACTTTCGATGGAGGGCGAGCTCATGCAGGGCCTAAAGCGCATTTTGCTGCTTTGCCCCTACGAGAGCACGATGCTCTACCTTTCCGCCGTCTGCCAATACAACGAGGGCAGGTTTGATGTCGCCATCAAGCAGCTGGAGCGCGCCCTTTTGGCGGAACCCAGCCATGTTCTGGCCCTTCATTTGCTCGAATGCTGCCAGGCGCGCCTCTCTGGCGGGCAAGCGCCTGAAAAGTTCCCCCTAAGCTTTGAATACGGCCCCGAGCAGCGCGGCAAAATCGACGAAAGGCTGGCCGGGCTCATCTCGATGTATGCGGATGGCGAGGGCCTTCGCGCGGAGCTTGAACGGGATGAAACCCTCGTCGCCCTGGAGGCTGCCCTGCAGGGCGAAGACGAGATGGTGGCCAAGGCCGTCGTGGTTTTGGCTGCGGCCGGCGGCGCGAAGGCCGAAGAGGAGCTTCGCAGGCTGCTCCTCTCGCCGATTCACTCAGACGGACTGAAGCAGATGGGGCTTGACGCCCTGGTGCGCATCGGCGCGAAGAAGCCCTTCTTCGCGATGATCGGCGGCCGCATGGTGCAGATGGTGAACGCGGAAATCCGCCTCAACGCGCTGCCGCCCAAGCCCTACGCGGAGCTCATGCGCGAATCGGTCACGAGGATGCACGAGGAATACCAGAGCGCCGAGGCCATGGAATACGCGGTGGAAACCTGGACCGCCTACTTGAACTTCCTCGAGGGGCATTTTCCCCCGATTCGGGGGCGGGGCGGCTGGCTGGCCGCGGTGAAGGCGGGCTACGAGAAGTTCATCTTGGGCACCGAGCCTGACTTTGCGGCCCTTGCCAAGGAGTATGGCGCGACAGAGCGCACCATCCGGATGCGGATGGGCCGCTTCTTTGCGGCGAGGGCTGCTGCCGGGGGGCTGCCGGGCGACGAATAACGCGAGGGAGAAATCAGGCAATGAAGCTCATCGATTTTGACGGCAGGTTTCAAGAGCATTTGCGGCTTTGGATGCGCGCAAACCAGAAGAAATATAAGAATGTGGACGAGATGGAGGCCCTGATGCCAGAGCTTTACACCCGCTGGCTCAACGAGCCCGCGGATTGGCTCGAAGGCGAAAAGCCGGGCTTTTATTTTGACCGCTTGGAGGACCCGGCTCAGCTCATCGCCTGGATGCGCGCCTATATGCAGGGGAGCGTGCCGGTGCCGGGCCAGCTCCTCGATCGAATCTCGGCCCTTGGCGAGGCCGCGGCCGAGTTCCTCACCGCCCTGGCCGGCGAAGAGGGCGCCTCGCACGAGGAAAGGATGACGGCCATCGGCCTGCTGCGCGAAATCGAGTCAGAAAGGCCCAAGGCGCTGTACCTTTCGATGCTGAAACAGGCCGAAAGGCCTGATGAGCTCATCGAGAGCGCGCTGGAATCGCTCAAGGCCATGCGCGGCGTGCTGGAGCCCTGTTTGGGGCTGATCGCGGGCGCTTCGCCTGCGATGCGCGAGGCCCTGGCCGACCTTTTGTGCGAATACCCGGGCGACGAGCGCGTTTTGGCCTTTTTGGCCGAGGAATTCGCGTCCTCGAAGAAGAAGGCGCTCTACGCTTCCTTTTTGGGCAAGCTGGGCGATGAAAGGGCCTTGCCGGCGCTCGAGAGGGCGGCTGGCGATCCCGCGCTCAACTACCTTGACTTCATCGAGATTTCGGGCGCGATTTTAACCCTTGGCGGCGACGCCCCGCCAGAGAGGGAATTTTCGGGCGACCCCTACTACGAATCCCTGAAGAATTCCGAGTGATTCGTTTAAACGATCAAATAAAGAAGGAACGCCAATGCATATTACCGTAAACGAGATCAAAAACGACCCAAAGATCGCCGCGCTGATCAATTCGGCCAACCGAATGCTCGAGGCAATCGGCTACACCGAGCATGGGCCCCGGCATGTGGGCTTCGTCAGCGCCACGGCGCAGCGCATTCTGCGCGAGCTTGGCTTCCCCGAAAGGGACTGCGAGCTTGCCGCCATCGCGGGCTGGGTGCACGACGTGGGCAACGCCATCAACCGGCTGAACCACGGCATCAGCGGCGGGCTGCTGCTATTCCCCCTGCTGCTGGAAGCCGGCCTGCCAATTGAGGAGGTCATGGCCATCGTGGGCGCCGTGGGCAATCACGAGGAGCAGAACGGCAAGGTGATCTCGGCGCTCAGCGCTGCCCTGGTGATCGCCGACAAGGCGGATGCCCACCGCACCCGCGTGCGTCGGGCGCATTATGACGCGAGCGACATTCACGACAGGGTGAATTACTCGATTGGCTCGAACCAGGTGGAGGTCGACGCCGAAAAGAACGAGATTCGGATCCGGATCTTGATGGATGAAACGAGCTCCGTGATGGACTTTTTAGAGATCTACCTCTCGCGCATGCTCATGTGCGAGGAGGCCGCGAGCTTTCTGAACTGCCGCTTCCAGCTGGTGGTCAACGGCGTGCTCATCAACCGCCAGGGGCAGAAGAAGGCCGAAGCATGAGCGAAAAGCTGCGGCTTTTGGCCACCGCGGCCTTTGGCCTGGAAGGAATTGCTGCCTCGGAGCTCAAGCGCCTCGGCTTTGAGGCGAAGGGCTTCCATGGCGGCGCGAGCTTCACGGGGAGCTATGAAGACGCCTTTTTGGCCAACCTATGGCTGCGCAGCGCCGATAGGGTGCTCATCGAGCTGGGGCGCTTCCGCGCAGAGAGCTTCGAAGCGCTCTTTGAGGGCGTCAAAGCCCTGCCGCTCGAGGATTATCTCCCAAGGGACGCCTTCCTGCACCTGACCGCGAGCTGCGCCAGGTCTACGCTCATGGCGCCAAGCTCGGTGCAATCCATCGCAAAAAAGGCGGCGGCAGCCCGCTTGCAGGGCGTGTATCAGATCGGCTGGCTGCCCGAAACCGGCCCGAGATACAGGCTTGACGTGCACATCCACGAAGATGAGGCGGTCGTGGCGCTTGACACCTCGGGCCCCGGGCTTTCAAGGCGCGGCTACCGCACCTTTAATGCGGTCGCGCCCCTGCGCGAGAGCCTGGCCGCCGCCATGGTGATGACCTCGCCCTGGCGGCCCTGGCTGCCCTTTTTCGACCCGATGTGCGGCTCAGGGACCCTGCCCATCGAGGCTGCCTTCATCGCTTTAGACCGTGCCCCCGGCCTTTTAAGGCCGTTTGCGATGGAGGAATGGCCAGCCTGCGACAAGGCGGCCTGCCAGCGCTTGCGCGAGGAAGCGGCCGAGCGCTTTGAGGCAAAAAAGGCCGAAAGGCAGGCGAGCCCGGAGCCCTTGCGCGTGCAGGGCAGCGATATAGACGCCTCGGTTTTAAACATGGCGCTTACGCATCTGCGCCAGGCCGGACTGACCGGCCTTGTTCGCTTTGAGAAGCGGGAATTGAAGGATGCGCAAAACCCCTTTGGCGAAGAGAGGGGCACCGTCGTCACCAATCCGCCCTATGGCGAGAGGATGGGCGACGAGGCGCAGGCGGAAGGCATCTACCAGGAGCTGAGAATGCTCCATAACCGCCTGCCGGGCTGGGGTTTCAGCGTGATTTCGTCGCACAAGGGCTTTGAGCGCGTCTTTGGCAAGCGGGCCGATAAAAAGCGCCGCGTCTACAATGGGCGCATCGAGTGTGAGATCTTCAATTACTTCCCGCCGCGCGCGCCGAAAGAGCAGCCGGGCGAAGACGGCTGACGGCATGGCGTTCGGCGCGCGGATGGACCCTGCCGACCCCCTAAAAAAATGATGGTATACGAGCTTGGCGCGCGGGGCCTACATATGGTATACTGGGTGCACATCAGGAAGGGAGGCGTTACCCCTATGATCCAGATCATCTACGGCCGCAAGGGAACGGGCAAGACCAAGCGCATCATTGATATGGCAAACCAATCCATCGATTCCAACAAGGGCGAGATCGTGTTCATCGATGATGACAATCGCTACATGTTCGACCTAAGGCACGAGGCGAGGTTTGTAAACGCCAAGGAATACGACATTTCAAACCCCAATATGTTCTTTGGGTTTTTGTGCGGCATCGTGGCCGCGAACTACGATATGAACGAGATGTACGTGGATGGCTTCCTCCGCCTGGTCGAGGCCGACCTGAACGATCTGGGGGAGTTCTTCCAAACGCTTGAAGAAATGGCCGAGAAGAACAATCTCCATGTGGTGATCGCGACCTCCGGGCCTGACGAAGCGCCGGAATACCTCAAGAAGTACATCATCTAGTTTTGGCAATCACACGCGCGGCGGGCAAAGGCGCAACAAGAAGCGCGGGCCCGCCGCGCGTTCAAGTTTTGGGAGGATAAAGATGCTTTATCAATCCACGAGGGATCGGCAGGTGCACATCCCATCAAGTGGCGCCATCCTGCGCGGCCTCGCGCCGGACGGCGGCCTGTTCGTGCCGGGCGACTTCCCGCAGATTCCGCTCAAGGCCATCGCGGAAATGGCGGCGCTGCCCTATCACCGCAGGGCCGAGAGGGTGCTGGCCCCCCTTCTTAGCGATTACAGCGCGGAGGAGCTCGCCACGGCGGCGAGCGCGGCCTACGCGCCCGAGCGCTTTGGCGAAAACCCGGCCCCGCTGAAAGCTTTGGGCGGGCTTACGGTTCTGGAGCTTTGGCACGGCCCGACCCACGCCTTTAAAGACATGGCCCTGCAGATCCTGCCGCGGCTTTTGGCCCTTGCGATGAAGAAAGCCGGAACCGACAAGACCATTCAGATCCTCGTGGCCACCTCGGGCGATACCGGCAAGGCGGCGCTTGAGGGCTTCAAGGATGTGGAAGGCACCGCCGTGCTCGTCTTCTTCCCAAAGGAGGGGGTTTCCCCGGCCCAAAAGCTGCAGATGCTCACGCAGGAGGGGGGGAACCTGCGCGTTTGCGCCGTGGAGGGCAATTTCGACGACGCCCAGACCGGCGTGAAGCGCATCTTCGCGGATGAAGCCTTCGCCAGGGAGCTTTCGGCAAAGGGCATCGAGCTATCCAGCGCCAACTCCATCAATTTCGGCCGCCTTGCCCCGCAGATCGCCTACTATTTCTCGGCCTACGCGGATCTCCTCGGTCAAGGGAAGCTCAGCCTTGGCCAGCGCATGAACGTCTGCGTGCCGACCGGCAACTTTGGCAACATACTCGCCGCCTACTACGCGGGGCGCATGGGCCTGCCCGTTGGCAGGATGATTTGCGCCAGCAACCGCAATAACATCCTCTTTGACTTCATCCAGACCGGGCGCTACGATACAAACCGCGAGTTTTATAAGACCTCGTCGCCCTCGATGGACATCCTGGTTTCTTCAAACCTCGAAAGGCTGCTGTACGAGTTTTCGGGCAGGGACGACGTCCTGATCCGCTCCCTGATGGGCGAGCTTGGCCAAAAGGGCGCTTACGCCCTGCCGGACGGAATGCTAAAAAGCCTGCGCGAAAGCTTTTCGGCAGGCTGGGCGAGCGATGAAATGGCCGCGGAGGCGATCAAGGCCTGCTTTGACGAGCATGGCTACCTGATGGATCCCCATACTGCGGTCGGTTTTGTGGCGGCGCGCGAATACCAGCGGGCCACGGGCGACCAGACGCCCATGGTGCTGGTTTCAACGGCCAGCCCCTATAAGTTCAGCCGCGATGTGCTCGTGGCCTTAAAGGGCGCGGAGTTTACGCGAGCTTTAGACGAATTCGCCTGCGCAGACGCCCTTGAAGAAATCAGCGGCCTGCAAATGCCCAAAAGCCTTTCGGAACTGAAGACGAAACCCATCCTGCACACGGCGCTGACCAACCCGGCTGGGATGAAGGCCGTCGTCGCCCCGTAAAGCAGCGAAAAAGAGCAAAAAAAGAGCGAAAAAGGAGGTCTGCGCCATGCCGGATGCGACCACGCCCCTTTGGAAGGACAGAAAGCGGATTTTAGGCCTGCCCATCAGCTTCACGCGCTATTCCATCGAGGATGGCCGCCTGCTGGTGCGCAAGGGCTTCTTCCGCACGGAAATCAATGAGCTTCTCCTTTACCGGGTGATGGATCTGAAGCTGGTGCGCAGCCTTGGCCAGCGAATGCTTGGCGTCGGCACGGTGAGTCTCTTCAGTGCCGACAAGACCGACGGTACGCTGGCCCTGCAAAACGTCAAAAATTCCGATAAGCTGCGCGCCCTGCTGAGCAAACTGATCGAGGAAGAG
>JAITTC010000193.1 GCA_031287285.1 Christensenellaceae bacterium | reverse complement strand
CGCATTAAATCGTCTTCAAGCGAGATGTAGAAACGGCTCGAGCCAGGATCGCCCTGGCGGCCAGCGCGGCCGCGCAGCTGGTTATCGATCCGCCTGGACTCGTGCCGCTCGGTGCCGATGATGTGCAGCCCGCCAAGCGCCACGACCTCCTCGTGCTCCCGGTCGGTCTGCTCTTTATGCTTGCTCAAAAGCTCGTTATAGGCGGCGCGCGCCTTCAAAAGCTCCTCATCCTCGCTCTCTGAATGGCCGCGCGCCTCCTCGATGAGCGCCTCGTCCAGGCCCTTTTGCAGCATATCCCTTCTGGCTAAAAACTCCGGGTTGCCGCCCAGCAAAATATCGGTGCCCCGGCCCGCCATGTTCGTTGCGATGGTCACCGCGCCGCGCTTGCCTGCCTGCGCCACGATTTCAGCCTCGCGCTCGTGGTGCTTGGCGTTTAAAACCACGTGCTTAACGCCCCGCCTGTCGAGCATCGCAGAAAGCCTTTCGGATCGATCGACCGATACGGTGCCCACCAGCACCGGCTGGCCCTTTTCGTTCTTTTCTTTAATCTCTTCCACCACGGCCTGGAACTTCGCCCTTTCGCTGCGATAGACCAGATCGTTTTCGTCTATGCGGATCATCGGGCGGTTGGTGGGAATGGTCACCACGTCGAGCTTATAGATGGTTTTAAACTCGTCTTCCTCCGTCATGGCGGTTCCCGTCATGCCCGAAAGCTTTTGATACATCCTGAAGTAGTTCTGGAAGGTGATCGTGGCCAGGGTCTTCGACTCGTGCGCGACCTTCACGCCTTCCTTCGCCTCGATGGCCTGATGCAGCCCGTCTGAATAGCGCCTGCCGATCATCAGCCGGCCGGTGAACTCGTCAACGATCAGCACCTCGCCATCCTTCACCACGTAATCGACATCGCGATGCATCAGCGCCCGCGCGCGCAGCGCAGCCTGGATGTGGTGATTCAAATCCGTATTTTCGATGTCGCTCAAATTCTCTACCTCAAAGAAGTGCTCGGCCTTCCGCACGCCCTCTTCGGTCAAATTCACGGTTTTTTGCTTTTCATCCTTGATGTAATCCCCAGTGGCCACGGAATTCGGGTCCTTTTCATCGGGCGGCGTCCCCTCATGCAGGCGCTCGACGAATTGCTTGGCGCGCTGGTACTCCTCGGTCGATTCCTCGCCCTGGCCAGAGATGATCAGCGGCGTGCGCGCCTCATCGATTAAGATGGAGTCCACCTCGTCGACGATCGCGTAATGAAGACCCCTTTGCACCAGGCCTTCCTTGCGCGTGACCATGTTATCGCGCAGATAATCAAAGCCAAACTCGTTGTTCGTGCCGTAGACCACGTCCGATGCATAGGCCAGCCTCCGCGCCTCCGCGTCCATCTGGTTTAGGATCAGCCCCACGCTCAGCCCCAGGAAGTTATAGACCTTGCCCATCCACTCGCCCTGGTATTTGGCCAAATAATCGTTGACCGTAACAACGTGCACGCCCTTGCCCGTCAGCGCGTTCAAATACACCGGCAAGGTCGCCGTGTGCGTCTTGCCTTCGCCCGTGCGCATTTCGGCAATGCGGCCCTGGTGCAGCACGATTCCGCCCATGATCTGCACGGGGAAGAGCCTTTGCCCAAGCACGCGGCGAATCGCTTCGCGCATCACGGCATAGGCCTCTGGCAAAAGCTCGTCCAGGCTCTCGCCAGCTTGCAGCCGCCCCTTGAATTCCCCGGTCTTTGCCTGCAGTTCCCTATCGTTAAGCGCCTGAAGCGCCGGCTCAAAGCCTTCCACCTGCTGAACGATTCGGCCAAGCCGCCGGACTTCCGCCTCGTTCGAGGCCCCGAAGAGTTTTCTCAAAAAATTCGTCATTTCTTGCCTCCGTCCAAGGGGCCTAAAACCCCAAGTTAATTCATTATAACATCCTCTTTGCTCTCATTCAAGCCGCGGCCTGCGATACAGGGCGCGCCTGCACGCTTTTCTTCCCCCTAGCAACAAAACGCCCCGCATTGCGGCGGCGTTCCCTCAAAAGCCCTTCGCTGCGCCATTTCAGCGCCTTTATTCCATGTTTTGGCCGCATTTTGCCAGCGCCCTGCGAATCAGCTCTATTTTATCCGCATCCTTGCCATTGTTCTTCTCGCGCCGGTAGCTGTCTGTCAGCGATTTCTCATAGATGGCCAAATACTGCCGCAAGGTTGGCAGCAGATAGCAGACCCCCAAATCCTCAACCATCGGAATGCAGCCAGGCTCAATGCCCGCGTACCCGCCGAGGTCATTCGAGGCAAAGGCAATATGCGCCCGGCCCTGCACAAAGCTGTGCTCGTGCGCGTCCTGCAGCGCGTAGCTTTCGTGCCGCATCCATGCGACCAAGTCAGGCCAATGCTCGTCAAGCATGGCGGAAGGCAATAAAATATCCACATCGCCCGGGCATAAATCGATCTGCAGCCGTCTTTGCAGGCCAAGCGAGCCATACAGCAAGGGCGTAACGCCAAAGCTCTCGGTTATTTTACCCGCTATCTTCAAAAATTCATCATATAAGCCGTTCAATGTTGACCTCCTCGTTCGCCGGCCCGCAAAGCTCTTCTTAATCGGCGCCTGAAATGAGCCTCAAAGCGCAGTCGCAGGCCGCAAATATCGTAACTCGCTGAAGCTCCGGCCTCTTGCCGGAAATGCTTCAGGCCAGTAAGTGGTTCTTGCCGCTCTTAAGCGGGCAAGCGGCGGCGGCCAGCAGGCCCAAAACCATCATGAATCGCCTCACCGCGCGGCTTTTTCTTGATTCGCCCCTAATCGAGCCATTCCGGCCGCATTCGAATCTCGATGGGCAGCCTTTCGCCCAATAGGGCGGGCTCCGCTCCAGCCAAAATCCCTTCCTTGCCGGCCAAAAACGCGATGGGCACGCCCTTTTTTGCCGAAACCTCGCGCAGGATCTCGTCGCCGCGCGCGAGCTGAACGCTCTGGGTTTCGCTAGCGAGATTGGCGTTGTTGATGAGCCCCGAAACCCGAAGGCGCCCCTTGGCCTCAATGCGGGCCATCAGGTCTAAAATCGCCTCGGCGTCGGCCGAAAGCGGCCTGAAGACGTTCACCACATAGAGCAGGCGAACATCGTCCGCGTCAAAATGGGGCTTGTATTGCCCCAGCGCCGCGGAGCCCGTGTCGTCCCCGCCCACGTCGATGATGACGCGCCTGCTCTTATCGACGAAGATAGACTGAATCTGCGCGGGCAGCGAGGGCACATCCACGCTAGAGAGGGCGAAGTTCGGCATCAGCACCTCGATGCCTTCGGCGCGCAGCAATTCCGCACGGCTTGACGAGCGAAAGTAGGGGTTGACGATGTCGAGATCGACGAAGCTGACCTTTTCGCCCTCGCGGGCGAGCCCCAAGGCCAGGTTCAGCGAAATCTCGGTCTTTCCGCTGCCATAATTGCCGCAAAGCACCGTAATGCGGCCCAGGAGCTCCTTCAGCTTCGCCATATCAGAATTCCTCTTCCCCATCTTTTTTGCGGCCGGCCCTGGTGCGCGGCTCCTCCGGCTTATAGATCTCAAGCTCGGGCTTCTTCGCCCCGGGCCTTGGCGTCGTGCGCGGCTCCAACGCGTTCATCTCGGGCTCACGGCGCGTGGCCTCGCGCGGCACGCGCCTGCGCGAGGTGGGTTTCCAGCCCTCGTCCGGCAGGTGAATGGACGGCGCCTGCCGCCCCTGCGGCGCGGGCCTACGACCCAGATCGAGGCGGCGCAATACCACGGGCGCGTCCTCGTCGAGGTTTGGTTCCGCCCGCTCGTAAACGATGGCTTCCCTCGCGGGCAGCTGGCCTTCGGCGCCCATCTCGCCGGCTTCGATTGCCTCAAGGTCATCGTCTTCTGGGGGCAAAGGCTCCCCGTGACGACCAAAGAGCGCGCGAATCGCGTCGATCCGCTCGCCCCAGGCGGCCCAGGGCCTGTTTTTGGCCGAATACACCGCTGCATCGAGCAAAAAGCCAAGGGCGACGGCCGCAATCGCGATCATCATCCAGTGGCTCGTCAAGCTGCCGCCAAGCCCCAAGCGCAATGCGTCCAGCCCATCGATGATCTGCTCCACCATTCGTTAAAATCCCCCTCGCTTCGCTTTGCCGCGCCCTATTCCAATTGGGCGAGCGTCGCCACCACGCCCTGCGGCAAAACGCTGGCCTCGATGAGCTTTAGGAGCTCCTTATCCTCGCAAGTGACGCGCACCTCGGCTTCGTAACGCTGTGAACCGAGCACCGCCGCCGAAAGGTCGATCACCACGCGGATATCCCCGCGCTGAATCTCGGCAAGCCTCGTCCTTGGCATGGTGAGCATCACATCCACCACTGCGTCGTGGGTGCTGACGGCATAATCGCCGGGCGCGTTGATGACCTCGACGGGAATCAGCGAAAAGGTCTTGGAGGCAGTCTCTTCGCGCACGGTAAAGCGCAGTTCCACCTCCTCGTATTCCATCCAGACGAGGTCCGAGGGCTTGCGCAGCTGAATCCGCGCGCTGCCGCTTTGGTTCATGCCGCCGATATCATAGCCAAAGAGCAAGATCGAGTTGATGTTTTGAAGCGCGCCGGCTTCCGCGGCGATGCGCACGGTCTTGGGGAGGATCTCGACGGACTCCATCTCGTAGCCCTCGGCCAGATTGCCGGTGAGAGCGCTTAAATACTCGATGGGCACCTCTTTCACCGGATAGACGGGCAGCTCCAGCTGCGCGTCGCTTTGGCTTAGGGTCAGGGAGGATGCGTCTATGGGCCCTCCGTCCTTATCGACCAGGGAAATGGGCAGGCTCTTTGAGATCGAGGCGCTCAAATCCGTTAAATCAAGGCTTACATAGGCCTGGCTCAGCGCCGCGATCACCGTTGCGGGGCCTGCCACGACGATCGCTGCGGGCAGGATGGTTTCTTTCCCGCGCCGATAGTCCTGCCCGAGGCTTCCGCTCGTGACGAGCTTAATCGGAACCGTGGTTTCCACCAGGCTCTCGATCACCACGCTCACCCTAGAACTGCCAACCGGCACCGCGGAGCCGCTCATCCCCGTAACAGAGGCGGTCAGCGGCAGATTGAAGCTGCCCGGCGCCGTGATGCCAGAAAGATCGACCCGAACCTTCACGTTCGTGTTGTTGACCCTCTGAAGGTCGCTCATCGCCACCTCGGCCTTCACATCCACCAGCTTAAAAACATCCACACTCTCTTCGGCAGAGAGGGCGAGTCCGCGGCTTGCGAGGCTTTCAATCCCCACGCGCTCGATCGGCACGTCATACACAATCCTTTGCCTGAGCGGGTTCGTTTGCGCGATGACGACGCTCCAAATGATGATGGCAAACAGCAGGGAAAACAGCTTCCTCGGGGCGTTTGCCGTCAGGGCCGAAAAGATGGCCAAGCGGCTCCGCTTTTCTTTATTGCTCATCCTTCTGCCCTCCCATCAGCGCATAGACCCTCTGCATAAAGCCCTTAAAGCGCACCTCAGCCTGCGGCTCATACAGGGCATGCAGCGCATTGCGAAGGGCATTTTCGCCCAAATGGCGCGTGAGCTTGCCGCTGTGCGCCATCGAGATCGTGCCCGTTTCTTCAGAAACGACCAGGGCGATGGCGTCGGTGTTTTCGGTCACGCCAAGCGCCGCGCGGTGCCTGGTTCCAAGCTGCTTTGAAATCGAGTTTTCTTCCGTCAAGGGCAGAAAGCAGCCCGCGGAAACGATGCGGGTGCCCCTCACGACCACCGCGCCGTCGTGCAGCGGGGTGTTGGGCTCGAAGATGTTCTC
>JAITTC010000172.1 GCA_031287285.1 Christensenellaceae bacterium | reverse complement strand
CGGCTGCGAGCGCGCCCGTGCTTGGCCGCGAAGCGGCCCGATCCATGCCGAGCGCCAGCGAGGCGGCCGGGCATTGATGGCGAAGAAAGGGAGCTCAGCCAATGATTTTACGCATGCTTTTACGCGCGCTGTATTTTGCGCTGGCCTTCTTTGGGCCGTCGCTCCTTTTGCTCACGCCTTCCGGATTTGGGGCGCTTCCGGTGCTGCTCGTTTTGTTTGCCTGCGCTTCCCTTGGCCTGCTCATGGGGCTTGGCGAACGCTTCCGGCGGCTGCGGCTGCTGTTTGGCGCGCTGATCGCAGCGCTTCTTTGCGTGTTCTCCTTCGGCTTTACGCTACCGGTGAGCTATATCGAGCTCCTCCTTTGCCTGGCGCTTTACTTTTGCATCGCAAAGGCCGGGGATTCCCCTCCGCTCTGCCCGCCGACCGCGATGTACCTGGGCTTCGTGGGCTATGGCGCCTCGACCATCTTCGCCTTCTTTTTAGAGATCTCCGTCGGCCCGGCGCTCGGCCTTGGCTGCTTTTTGCTCCTGAGCCTGACCATCCTGCTCGTCAACCGCGACGCCGTTTATCAGGCTGCGGGCGCGCAGGCCCGCCGAATGCTGGCCGGCAACCAGGCCCTTTCCTTCCTGCTCATCGGCCTGATCGCTCTGCTTGCCTTCGCCGTGCCCATTAAAAACGCCTTCGTTCGGTTTGTGGCCTGGCTTTTCTCGCTCCTTCTGCGCCCCGGCGGCGACGCCCCCACGGAGCTTGGTAATCTGCCGCCCCAGGAAGCCGGCGATCTGATCCTGCCGGAGATCGGCGAGGCCGCCCCCCTGCCGCCCTGGCTCGAAGCGACGCTGCAGGTTCTGTCGCAGGTCTTTTCCACGCTCTGCGTGCTCTTCTTCATCGGGCTGCTCCTCTATTGCCTCTATCGCCTCTTTCACGACGCGATTTGGTCCTTCCTGCGCTTTTTGCAGGGGCTTTTCGCCCAGCCGGAAGGCAACTTCGGCTACACGGAAGAAAGCGAGGCCCTGCTCAGCGCGGAGGGCATGGGCCGCCAGCTGAGGCGCGACATGGCCCTGCGCTTTAAGCGCTTCTTGACGCGGCCCGTGCCCTTCGAGCGCCTAAGCCCAACGGAGCAGATGCGCAGGCTCTACCAAACGGCGCTGAAGAAGGCCCTGCCAACGCTCCCGCGCGCCAGGAGCCTGACGCCCGAGCAGTTTGCCGAGGCCGCAGGCGCCCCGGAGGGCTTTTCTGCCGACTATAACCTCGCCCGCTACGGCGCCCGCCCCTTCGAGGGCTGCGCCCCCGAAACCTACCGCCGCAATTGGAGGATGTAAAGGGCCGTGAACGAAACTCTCGACTTTAAACTCAAAAACCTTCCGGATTCCCCCGGCGTCTACCAAATGAAGTCCGGGGGGGAGCTTATCTATGTGGGCAAGGCGGTGAACCTCAAAAACCGCGTGCGGCAGTACTTTCAGCGCATGGCAGACCATACGCCCAAGGTGCGCGCCATGGTCGAAAAGATCGACGACTTCGACATCATCCTCTGCGACACCGAGCTGGAGGCGCTGATCCTCGAATGCAACCTCATCAAGCGGCATAAGCCCTTTTATAACATCCTCTTGAAGGACGATAAGCAGTACCCCTACATCCGCGCGGATCTCGCGCAGGATTACCCCCGCTTTGAGTTCGCCCGCCGCGCCGAAAAGGACGGGGCGCGCTATTTCGGCCCCTACTTCGGGGCGACCGTGGCGCGGGACGTGCTCGCGCTGCTGCACAAAATCTTCCCCTTGCGCAACTGCAAGCTCGATCTGCACTTTGGCGCGGCGCCGCCAAGGGGCTTCCGCCCCTGCCTGCGCGCGCAGATCGGCCTTTGCCTGGCGCCCTGCATGGGCACGGTGATGCTGGGGCAATACGAGGAGCTCACCGCCCAGGCGCTGGACTTTTTAAGCGGCAAGCAGGCTGATCTCGTCCTGCGGCTGCGCGAGCAGATGCAGGGCGCCGCCGCCGCCATGGAGTTTGAGCGCGCGGCTGCGCTGCGCGACCGCATCGCCGCCGTGGAGGCCGCGATGGAAAAGCAAAAGGCGCTAGTGGTGGAAGGCGACGACGCCGACATCCTCTGCGCCCTTCCGGATGGCGGCGACCTGCTCGTGCAGGTTTTGTTCCAGCGCGGCGGCAAGGTTCTGGGCGCCGAGCGCTTCACCATGGAGCGCGCGGCCCAGGAAGAAGACGAGGGCCTGACGATGTTCCTGCTGCAGCACTACGCGGAAGCCCCCTTCATTCCAAGGGAGATCCTTCTAGATCGTGACCTGCCCGACCAGACGGTGCTCGAGCAGCTCTTTAGCGAGCAAAAGGGCGCCAGGGTCTACCTGCGCGCGCCAAAGCGCGGCGAAAAGGCCAAAATGGTCGCCCTGGCGCGCAAAAACGCCGAGGAAGAAACCCGCAAGCGGACGGAGCTCTTCGCGCGCCAGCAGGGCCGCACCATCGGCGCCGCCAAGGAGCTCGCGGCGGCCATCGGCCTTGACGCCTTCCCCCGCCGCATCGAAGGGTACGACATTTCGAATACGCAGGGGACGAACTCGGTCGCTTCCATGGTCGTGATGCTCAATGGCCAGGCCGCAAACCGCGAATACCGCCACTTTAAGATCAAGACCGTCGTGGGGCCGAATGACTTCGCCTCCATGGCCGAGGTCATTTCGCGGCGCTTTACCCGCGGCGAGCGCGAAAGGCTTGAGGCGCTCGAAAACGGCGCGGAGCCCGCCGGCTTTGCCGACCTGCCCGAGCTCGTGCTCATCGACGGCGGGCCGGAACAGCTCCAATATGCCCTTCAGGCGCTGCACTCCGTGCCCATGGAGCGCTACCCCGCGATGTTCGGCCTGGCCAAGCGCTTTGAAGAAATCTATTTGCCGGGCCGCGAGGATCCCATCCGGCTCGACCACCATTCCGAGGCGCTGCGGCTCATCCAGCGCCTGCGCGACGAGGCCCACCGCTTCGCCATCACCCACCACAAGAAGCTCCGCGGCAAGGCCGCCACGCGCTCCAGGCTTGAGTCCGTCCCGGGGGTTGGGCCGGCGCGCCGGCGCGCGCTGCTCACGCACTTTTCGAACATGGACGCGCTCTCGCGGGCCAGCGTCGACGAGCTCTGCGCCGCCCCGGGGATGACAAGGCCGAGCGCCCAGGCGGTCTACGACGCCTTTCACCGCGAGGGGGGCGCACAGCCCCAGCCTTAAGCTGCGCGCT
>JAITTC010000136.1 GCA_031287285.1 Christensenellaceae bacterium | reverse complement strand
GGAGGATTTTTATGCCGAAGAAGGAGCAGCGCTTCGTGAAGGCGCATACCCAGAACCGGGGCACCGTCGTGGTCTATGCAGACCGGGCAACCGGTGTGAACTATCTGGTGGTGAACAGCGGCTATGGCGTTGCGGTTACCCCGCTCATCGACAAGGACGGCAAGCCTCTCGTGACCGAAGCCCCGCAGGATGAGAGCTAGGGGCCAATGAGCGAGCCGGCAAGGCCCAAGGGCGCGGGAAACCCGCGCGAAAAGCTTGCCGCGAATCACGGCGGTTTAGAAATCGGGAGGCTGCCCGGCGGCCAGCCGCTGTATGATTACCTCTTTTCGTTGGAATAATGGCCGTAGACCAGCAACAAGAGGGCGCGATGCGGATCGCGCCCTTCTTTTGAGGGGAGGATTTTTATGCCGAAGAAGGAGCAGCGCTTCGTGAAGGCGCATACCCAGGATCTGAACACCGTCGTGGTCTATGTAGACCGGGCAACCGGGGTGAACTATCTGGTGGTGAACAGCGGCTATGGCGTTGCGGTTACCCCGCTCATCGACAGGGACGGCAGGCCTCTCGTGACCGAAGCCCTGCGGGATGAGAGCTAGGGGCCAATGAGCGAGCTGGCAAGGCTCAAGGGCGTGGGAAAGGCGCGGCTCGAGGTGTTGCAGAAGGCAGGGATCGCGGACGCGCAGGCGCTGATTCGCCGCTTCCCGAGGGAATACGTCTTCTTTAGCGAGCAAAAGGCCTTTTCGGCGGCCCGGGTGGGCGAAAAGGCCCTGTTTCGCGCGAAGATCTTGAGCTTCAGCCAGGTTTTTGCGCGGGGGCTTTCTATCGTGCGGGCGACGCTAGGCCAGGGGGAAGAAAGCATGGAGGCGGTCTGGTTCAACCAGCCCTACCTTCGCTCCCAGCTCGAAAACGGCGCGGAGTGGCTTTTTTATGGCCTTGTGGCCGTGAACGGGGGCAGGAAGCAGCTCCTATCGCCCCTGCGCTACCCGCTTGCCAGCGCCGGGGTGCAGCCGCTCTACGCGCAGCTGAATGGCCTTCCCTCCAAGACCTTCGGAGGCCTCGTGCAGAAGGCACTGGAACTGGCGGCCTTTGAGGAAACCCTGCCGGAAGAGATGCGGCTGCGCTACGCCTTCCCGGCCATTGAGGGCTGTTACCGCGCGATGCACTTCCCATCTTCCAGGGCGGAGCTGCAGGGCGCGCTTTCAAGGCTCGCCTTTGAGGATCTGCTCTTTTTTCAGCTTGCGGTCTTGGGCGATGCGCGCAAAGAGGACGGCATCGCGCTGAGCGCCGATGAAAGCTGCGTGAAGCCCTTCCTCGATTTGCTGGGCTTTGCGCTCACCGGCGCGCAGGCCCGGGTTTTGGGCGAAATTTTAGGCGATTTGGGGCAAAAAAGGCCCATGGCGCGGCTTGTGGAGGGCGATGTGGGCAGCGGCAAGACGGCGCTTGCCTTCGCCGCGCTGTATTGCTGCGCGGCGAGCGGCTTTCAGGGCGCGCTGATGGCCCCGACCGAGGTTTTGGCGGGCCAGCACTACGAAAGGGCGCTGGAATGGCTGAAACCCCTTCGGGTGGAGCCGGTTTTGCTGACCGGCTCGCTGAGCGCCAAAGAGAGAAGGCTCGCGCGCGAAAGGCTTAAAAGCGGCGAGGCGCGGGTGGCGATCGGCACGCACGCGCTGATCAGCGAGGGGGTCAAGTACCAAAACCTGGCCCTCGTCATCACCGACGAGCAGCATCGCTTCGGCGTTCGCCAGCGCGTGCGCCTGGAGCAAAAGGGCAAGGCGGGCGAAGAGGGCAAGAGCCCGCATGTGCTGGTGATGAGCGCCACGCCGATCCCGAGGACCATGGCGCTGGCCCTTTATGGCGACCTCGACATTTCGGTGGTGGACGAGCTGCCCCCCGGCCGGCAAAAGATCCTCACGCGCCTGGTGCCAGAGGGCAAGCGCGAGGCGCTCTATGGTTTTTTGCGAAGAAACGTAGAGGCTGGCGGCCAGGCCTATGTGATCTGCCCGCTGGTTGAAGAAAGCTCGGCGCTCGACGCGGCCAACGCGGTTTCGACCTATGAGCAGATGAAAAAGGCGCTGCCGGGGCTTTCGATCGAGCTTCTGCACGGAAGGATGAGCGGGCAGCAAAAGCAGGAGGCGCTTGCGCGCTTCGCAGACGGGGAAACCGCCATTCTGGTTTCGACCACGGTCATTGAGGTCGGGGTGAACGTGCCAAACGCCACGATCATGGTGATCGAAAACGCGGAGCGCTTTGGCCTGGCCCAGCTTCACCAGCTTCGCGGCCGGGTGGGGCGCGGCACAAAGCAGTCCTGGTGCTTTTTGATGGCGGAGGGCGGCTCCGCGCTGCAGCTGCTGGTCGATTCCGGCGACGGCTTTGAAATTGCCCAGAAGGATCTGGAGCTGCGCGGCCCCGGCGAGTTCATGGGGCAGAGGCAGCACGGGCTGATCGACCAAAGGCTGCTTTCGCTGATGGGCGACGGCCGCCTGCTAGGGCAGGCGCGCAAGGAGGCGGAAGCGCTGCTGAAGAGGCGGGGCGAGCCTGAAATCAAGCGCATTTTAGAGCTTGCAAGGGCAATGGCGGGCGAGCCCGCGCGCAACTAGGGTTTTGACGAAGGCGATCTGAACCGCTACAATAAGATAGAAGCAGAAACGACGGAGGAAGAACAAAGAAGATGACGGAATCGTATAGCGCATCCGACCTGCAGGTTCTGGAAGGGCTGGACGCCGTGCGGATGCGCCCCGGCATGTACATCGGCACGACGAGCTCGCGCGGCCTGCACCACCTACTGTGGGAGATCGTCGATAACGCCATTGACGAGGCTGCCAACGGCTATGCCAGCCTGATCGGCGTCACCCTGCACAAGGACGGCGGCGCCACCGTGGAAGACGATGGGCGCGGCATCCCGGTGGACCCGCACCCAAAGCTCGGCATCAGCGGCGTGGAGGTCGTGTTCACCCAGCTGCACGCCGGGGGCAAGTTCTCAAGCAAGAACTATGCCTATTCGGGCGGGCTGCACGGCGTCGGGGCCTCGGTGGTGAACGCGCTCTCAAAGCGCCTGGTGGTCGAGGTCTATTCGAGGTTCAGCTGCTACCGGCAGGAATACGCCTCCGTCTACGACGAAAAGCAGAAGAAGATCGTTTCCGGAAGGCCCATGACGCCCCTGGAGCGCGTAGGCGGCACCCGCAAGAAGGGCTCGAAGGTGACGTTTTGGCCGGATGAGCGCGTCTTTGAAGATATCGCCTTTAACCATGAGATCGTGGAGCGCCGCCTGCGCGAGCTTGCCTATTTGAACAAGGGCGTGCGCATCGTCTTAACCGACGAGCGCCTGGAGGCGGGCGCTCGCCAGCAGGAATTCCGCTTTGAGGGCGGCATCAAGGACTATGTGCGCTATTTAAACGAGGAAAAGAGCGCCCTGCACGACGAGGTGATCTATTTGGAAGGCCAGAAGGACGAGATTCGCTTCGCCTGCGCCTTTCAGCTGACCGATAGCTATAACGAATACATCTTCTCGTATGTGAACTCGATCCCAACCGGCGAGGGCGGCAGCCACGAAACCGGCTTTAAGGCTGCCTATACCAAGACCTTAAACGAATACGCCCGCAAGGTCGGCGCGCTGAAGGAAAAGGACCAGAACCTCATCGGCGAGGACTTCCGCGAGGGCATGACCGCGGTCATCACCTGCTTTGTGAAAAATCCGCAGTTCGAGGGGCAGACCAAGGGGCGCCTTGGCAACAGCGAGGTGCGCCCTGCGGTGGAAGGCCTGGTTTCAGAGCAGCTCTCGTTATATCTTGAGGACTTAAGTCATGGCGAAACCGCGCAGACCCTGCTTCAAAAGGCGCTTTCGGCAGCGTCCGCCAGGCAGGCGGCGCGCAAGGCGAAGGACATGGCCAGGCAGAAAAACTCCCTGGGCGCGCCGCTGGTTGGCAAGCTTGCGGCCTGCGCGGGCAAGAACCCGGATGAAAACGAGCTGCTCATCGTGGAGGGCGATTCGGCGGGCGGCAGCGCCAAGCAGGGCCGCGACCGGCGCTTTCAGGCGATTCTGCCCCTGCGCGGCAAGCCCCTGAACGCAGAAAAGAAGCGGCTCGATCAGGTTCTTTTGAACGAGGAGTTTCGAACCATCATCACGGCGCTGGGCACCGGCATCGGCGAGGATTTCAGGCTCGACGCGCTGCGCTACCATAAGATCATCCTCCTGGCCGACGCGGACCAGGACGGCGCCCACATCCGCGCGATTCTGCTCACCTTCTTTTACCGCTACATGAAGGAGCTCGTCGCCGCGGGGCATGTCTACATCGGCACGCCGCCGCTCTATCTGGTTAAAAAAGGTAATGGCGAGGAGTACGTCTACGACGACCGCGCCCTGCCGGCCGCGCTGAAGCGCGCCGGCAAGAACTACACTATCCAGCGCTATAAGGGCCTTGGCGAGATGAACCCGGAGCAGCTTTGGGAAACCACGATGAACCCGGCCAGGCGCACGCTGGTGCAGGTTACGCTCGATGACGCGGCCCAGGCAGAGCGCATGGTTTCTGTTCTGATGGGCGATAAGGTCGACCCGCGCAAGGAGTACATCAGCCAGTACGCGAACTTCAACAGACGCGACGATTTTGAGGGGAGGGTGATGTAGAATGCCGCCCCGCAAAAGGAAGAGCGACAGCACGACCATCGAGAGAAACGAGATCATCCTGCAAAAGCCGATGGAAGAGATCATGCACGACTCCATGATCCCCTACGCCGAGTACGTCATCCTAGAGCGCGCCCTGCCGCGCGTGGAAGACGGCCTAAAGCCGGTGCAGCGGCGCATCCTCTACACGATGATGGAGCTTAGCCTAAGCCCCGATAAGCCCCACAGGAAGTCGGCGCGCATCGTGGGCGACGCGCTGGGCAAGTACCACCCCCATGGGGATACCTCGGTCTATGACGCGATGGTGCGCATGGCGCAGCCCTTCAACATGCGCGGGCTGCTGGTCGATGGCCACGGCAATTTCGGCTCGATCGATGGCGACAGCGCGGCCGCGATGCGCTACACCGAGGCGCGCATGGCGCCGCTTGCGATGGAGCTTCTGCGCGACATCGACAAAAACACGGTCGATTTCTCGCTGAACTTCGACGATACTCTCAGGGAGCCCGATATGCTGCCTGGCCGCTACCCAAATCTGCTGGTCAACGGCGCCTCGGGCATCGCGGTTGGGCTGGCCACGAACATTCCCCCCCATAACCTCGGGGAAGCGATCGACGCGGCCATTGCCGTGATGGACAGGCCTGCCATTCCCCTTTGCGAGCTCATGCGGCTTCTTCCCGCGCCGGATTTCCCCACCGGCGGCGAACTGATTCAAAGCGACGAGATCTTGAGGGCCTACGAAACCGGGCGCGGCAGGCTGCTCCTGCGGGCGAAGGTGGAAATCGAGCGCCTGCCGGGCGGCAAGAGCGCGCTTGCCATCACGGAGCTGCCCTACCAGGTCAACAAGGCAGCGCTGCTTGAGAAGATCCAGAAGCTCAGCGAAGAGAAAAAGGGGATTTTATCGCAGATTGCAGACATTCGCGATGAATCAGACCGCAGCGGCATGCGCGCGGTCATTGAGCTTAAGCGCGACGCGGAACCGGAGCGCGTTTTGGCCTACCTTTACAAGGTCAGCGATTTGCAGACAGCCTTTGGCGTGAACGTGGTGGCAATTGCCGAAGGCAAGCCCATGCAGCTTGGCCTAAAGGCCTTGCTCGAGCGCTATGTGGCTTACCAAAAGGCCATTATTACGAGAAGAAGCAAGCACGAGCTTGACCAGGCTTCTTCCCGCGCCCATGTGCTGGAGGGGCTGATTCGCGCGGTTGATCTGCTCGATGAGATCATCGCGCTCATTCGCGCGTCCAAGTCGCCCAAGGAGGCGCGAGACGGCCTCATGGCTCGCTTTTCCTTCAGCGAGATTC
>JAITTC010000100.1 GCA_031287285.1 Christensenellaceae bacterium | reverse complement strand
AGGGCTTTCGCATTTCCTTCCTCACGATGCTCGTCTACGGCGCCCTCGTCACGCTGCTTTTGCTGATCGCAGGGGCCCCGCTCTACCGTCTCTTCCTGCCAAGCGAGCCTAAGGTCTGGGAAATCGGCGTCAACTACCTCAAGATCCTCGCGCTCTGCCAGCTCACCTCTTGCCTGGAGGGCGTGGCCATCGGCTTCTTCCGCGGCATAGGCAAAACCACGATTCCCTCCATCGTGAGCATCTCTTCGAGCGTATTTCGCACCTCGCTCGCCTATCTGCTCGTGCAGACCAGCCTTGGGATGGAGGGCATCTGGTGGGCGCTGACCATCGGCTCGGTGGTTCGCGGGCTGTGGATGCTGACCTGGTACCTGATTCGCTCGCGAAGAACCCCTAAAGAAGACGGCCAGCCCCTAGCTGCCTGAGGCCTTTGCTAAAAAAGCTGTTTTGCAGGGTAATGTATCCTTCCCCTTGGCATAAAGATGGTTGTAAATACGCTTTATGCCAAGGAGGAGGTCTTTTTTATGCGCCCAAAGTTCAGCGCCGCCCAGAAGCGCAGCCTCGTGCAGGCTTCGCTCGTCCTATGCCTGGCGCTCATCTCGGCAGCCTATGTGCGGCTCTTCAATCCCGAGGCCTTCACGGATGTCTACTCGCCTGCCAAGCGCCCGCTTCCCGTCTATTCGGTGGATGTGGGCGAAGAAAAGCGGGTGGCCATCTCATTCGATGCTGCCTGGGGCGAGGAAAAGACCGATGAGATCCTCAAAATCCTAAAGGATCGCAACATCAAAACGACCTTCTTCCTGGTCGGCTATTGGGTCGACCGCTACCCGGACCGCGTCAAGCAGATCTTCGACGCAGGGCACGAGATCGGCAGCCATTCCAACACGCACCCGCACATGTCGCAGCTCAATGAATCGCAGATGATCGAGGAACTAAAGGGCGTTTCCGGCAAAATTCAGGCAGTCACCGGCGTGGCGCCGACGCTGTTCCGCCCGCCCTACGGCGATTATAACGACAAGCTGGTGCTCGTTTCGCGGGCACAGGGCTATGAGATCGTGCAATGGGACTGCGACAGCCTCGACTGGAAGAATCTCGGCATCCAGCCGATGGTCAGTCAGGTCATGAACAACGTAAAGCCGGGCTCCATCATCCTTTTTCACAACAATTCCCAATATATCACCGAGGCGCTGCCCGCCATACTCGATCAGCTCCTGGCCAATGGCTATGAGATCGTGCCCGTTTCCGAAATCCTGATTCAAGGGGACTATGTCATCGATCACACGGGCAAGCAGTTCGCGGCCGCGCAAGGCGAGGCGTGATGCCATGGAAAATCGCGTCTATCTCTCGGGCCGCGTATCCTCCGCGGCTGAATTTTCGCACGCGATCGCGGGAAGCTCGATGTATACCTGCAAGCTCCTGGTGCCCAGGCTCTCGGGCACTCAAGACGAGGTGGTTTTGCTCTTTGACGGGCGCTTTCTGCCTGAAATGCAAGGGGAGAGCCGAATTGGCGGCCAGCTTCGCGGCTATTCCAGGCAGGAGGGCGGCCGCAGGCGGCTGAAGCTCATGGTCTTGGTCAAGTCCGTGAACGGCGCGCCGGAAGAAGACAACAATCGCGTGCAGCTCAGCGCCAGCCTCTTTCGCCCGCCGCTCTACCGGCAGACCCCCCTTGGCCGCGAGATCACCGACCTGCTTTTGCGCGTGCCAAGGGCCAGAGGCGGGGACGACATCATCCCGGCGATCGTCTGGGGCGGCTGCGCGCGCTTTGCCCAGGGGCTGCAGCCCGGCGATCCCCTGCAAGTGACCGGCAGGCTGCAGTCCCGCAGCTACTCAAAGCTCCTCCCAAGCGGCCAAATCGAGGCCAGAACCGCCTATGAGCTCTCGATCAACCAGCTCAGCACGGCGCAGCGCGCGCCCGCGGCGGAAGCCGCGCTTCCCTCCGGCGCAACCCGCATAGACTAACCTAAAAAAGCGATTAAAAGGCCCCGGCAAGCGCTTGCCGGGGCCTTTTACGCTTTTTCATCCCTGCTATGGAGGGCTACTTCTTCGCCCCGCCCAAATTCGCCTTTTCTAAAATGCTCGAATCGAACGAGAAGGCAGAGGCCTCCTTATCCTTCTGGGCAGCGAATGCGTAGCGCACAAGCTCGTCGATCAGCGTCCGGTAGCTCATCCCCAGCGGCTCCCACAAATAGAACGCCAGCGAACCCGGAATGGTGTTGACCTCGTTGACGAAGACCTCGTCGCTGCTGGCGTCGATGATGAAATCCACCCGCACGACGCCCTTCAGATCCATCGCCTTGAACATCTTGCAGGTCAGCTCCTGAATGCGCTTTGTCTTTTCTTCGCCAATCGGCGCGGGCAGCTGCCTTTGCAGCGAGGCCATGCCGCTTCCGGCTTTTTGCCCTTTTTGCCCTTTTTCCCCCTTGCCGCCGCGCAGGTACTTGTCTTCAAAGGTCAAAAAACTCTCCCAACTCACCGGCATTTCGCAAAGCGAGGCGCGCACCTCGCTGCCATAGCCAAGGGCCGAGCAGTTCACTTCCTTCGCGTTTTCAACCCCGCGCTCGACCAAGATGCGCTTATCGTAGCTGGCTGCCACCTCGATGGCGTTTTTAAGGCTCTCGCGATCCGTCGCCTTCGAAATGCCGATGGAAGAGCCCAGATTCGCGGGCTTTACATAGCAGGGGTAGCCGAAGGCAGCTTCGATCTCTGCGATCCTTTCCCCCGGGCTTTCGAAAAAGTCCTGCCTGAGGAACCAGACCATGTCGAGAACCGGCAGGCCAAGGCCCTTATAGAGCAGCTTCATGGCGATCTTATCCATGCCGGCCGAGGAGCCCAGCACCCCGGCGCTGGTGTAGGGGATATCGTAGAGCTCAAACAGCCCCTGGATGGTTCCATCCTCGCCGTTCAGGCCGTGCAGGGCGCAGAGCGCGGCGTCGATCACGGCGATCTCGCCTCCCCCGCCGCCAAAGAAGCCCTTTTTCTCGGGCCAGCGAAGAAGCACTCCCTTGCCCCCCTTTTGCGGTGCCAAGCGGCACTCGACGGCCTTCTTTTCGTCGAAATCGCGATAAAACTCGATCCTTCGCAGGGCGTCGCCGGTGAACCAGCGCCCATCCTTTGCGATATAGAGCGGTATGATGTTGTATTTGGCCGCATCCGCGTTATCCATCGCCTGCAGGGCCGTCACGATGGATACGTCGTGCTCGCAGGCCCTGCTGCCATACACCACGGCAAGGTTCAGCATGATTTTCTTCCCTCCAAGCCTTAATAATTATCGGGCAGGTCATTCTCAAAGAGCACCACGTCGCCGGGCCTGCCTTCCCTGGCCAAAAAGGCCGTCGCACCGGCCAAATCGTCTAGGCAGTGGGCGCTTTCTTCGTTAAAGCCCTTTTCGAGAAGCCCCTCTAAGATCGGCTGGGCGCGCCGTTTGCCGATCAGCAGCGCCACGTCTGCCACGCCGGCCATCTGGCGGCCGAACTCGCGGTTTCGCGCCTCTTCCTCGCTGCCAAGCTCCACCATGCCGGGCGTCACCACGATGCGCCTGCCCTCAAAGCCCATGAGCACGTCAAGCGCCGCCTTTGCGCCCTCCGGGTTTGCGTTGAAGGCATCGTCGATCACCGTCACCCCGCCCGCGCCGCGCAGGAGCTGCAGGCGATGCTCCACGGGCTGGAGCTTGGCGATGCCTCGAGCCACCTCGTCAAGGCTCAAGCCAAGATGCAGCGCGACCGCCGCGCACAGGCAGATATTTTGCACGTTATGGCGGCCCAAAAGCCTGGTTTGGCACTCGATCTCCCCAGCCGGGCTCACGAGCGTGAAGCTCGACCCTTCGGGCGACACGCTGGCTGCCTTGGCGCGCACGCTCGCGTTCTCTTTCAGGCCGGCCAGGGTCTTGGGCACCCGCGCCTGGGCATAGAGCACCTCGCTCCAGCCGCCGTCTGCGGCGAAGAAGGCGTGCCCTTCGTCACCGATGGCTTCGATCAGCTCAAACTTCGTGGCGGCCACCGTTTCGATGCTGCCGAAGGTTTCTAAATGCTGCGGGCCAACCGAGGTCAGCACGCCGATATCGGGCGGCACGAGCTCGCACATCTCGCGAATGTCGCCCCTATGGCGCGCGCCCATCTCGGCCACAAAGACCTCATGCTCGGGCTTGAGCTGCTCGCGAATCACCCTTGTTACGCCCATCGGCGTGTTGTAGGACGAGGGCGTGACCAGGGTTTTATATCGTTCGCTTAAAATCGTGCCCAGGATGAACTTGGTCGAGGTCTTGCCATAGCTGCCCGTGATGCCGATTTTAATGAGACCCGGGCTGTCGTGCAGCATCCGCTGGGCATCTCTAAAATACCAAAGGTTAACGCCCCTTTCTACGGGCGCAACGGCGAAGGCCGCAAGCGGCAGGCTGAAGGCCGCAAAGGCCGGAAGAAGCAGGCTCAGCAGGCCCCCATATGGGAAGGAAACGAGAAAGGCGGCAAACAAGTTCACGAGGAAGGCTGTCAGCAGCAATCTCGCGGCGCGCTGGGTGAGCTTGAACGGCTTTTTGGCAGGCCTTTTCTTGCGAAGGAAGAGCCACAGAAGCGAAAGGCCCAGCGAGAGCAGCGGCGCGATGAGGCGCAGCGCGGCAAAGCTTGGCGCAAGAAGCAGCAGGCAAAGCCCCGCAAGCGCGCCGCCAAGGCCGATCAGCGCGGGCCAGCGAAAGGCGCGGGCGCGGTTTTGCCCAAGCCAGCGGAAATAGCCGGGGAGCTGATAGCTCTCAAGCTGCAGCATGTGCAGCGCGTCTAAAGAGGCAAGCGCGGCGCTCGCGGCGCAAAGGAGCAAAAAGCCGAATCGGAGCAAGAAAACCCCTCCAAAAAAGCGCAATTCAGCGCGATTTATTCCGCAAAGAAGAAGGCTTCGGCGATGCGCGCAAAGCGCGGCGCCTGCTCGAGGTAGGCAAAATGGCTCCCGCCTTCCAGAACGACGAGCGCCGCGCCCGGAATCTCTTCTTCCATGATCTTCCCCATATAAAGCGGGGTTTCACCGTCGTTTTCGCCCCAAACCAGCAGGGTTTCGGCCGCAACCCGCGGAAGCAGCGGGCGCAGATCCTCGGCGATCACCTTGTTGAAGGTCGCGCGCATCTCGGGGCGCAGGGCGTTGTAGTCGGCGGAGCCAAAGCGCGCGCGCAGGGCGTCGCGGAAGGCTTCGCCGCCAGGGAAAAACCGGCTTAAGGCGCGCAGGCAGCTGTAGACCGCTCTTTTTAGGTAAAAGCCCGGCTTTCGCCTGGGCCGCAAGCCCGCGCCGCCCGTAATCAGCAGCTTTTTTAGGGTTTCGGGCCTTTCGGCAGCGATCTTCAGCGCGACGCGCCCGCCGAAGCTGTGCGCGACGATGCCGCAGGGCGCGATGCCAAGCCTCTTGATCAGCTCCAGCGTAAAGGCCGCGTAGTCTGAAAGCGAGTAGCCGCTCTCTGGCGGGAAGGCGCTTTGCCCATGCCCCGGGAAATCCAGGGCGGTCACGCGGCATCTTTTAGAAAGGGCATCAAAAATGGGCTTCATCAGTGCGATCTCGCAGCCCCAACCGTGCAAAAGGAGGATGTCCTCCCCCTCCCCGGCCTGCTCGGCGTGGCAATCGATCCCCAGAATTTCTAAATTCAAAATGAAAGTCCCCCTCGCGCAAAACCGCGCTCCGGTTCATTATACGGCAAACTCCCCGCGTTGGGTAGGGCAGGCAGGGCCTTTTTGCCCCTTTAAGGCATTCTTATTGCTTAGGGTGCGGAAGCAGAACCAAGGGCTTGTTCGAGCCGATCGTTCACCATCACGATGGCATCCTCGCCGTTATCTTCATAATAACCCTTGCGCAGCCCGGCCTTCTTAAAGCCAAGGCCCTTATACAGCGCGATCGCGGCCTCGTTCGAAACCCGAACCTCCAGATCCATGAACTCGATCCCCTCGCCCGCCGCAAGGCGCATCAGCGCCCTTAAAACCGCGCTCCCATAGCCCCTGCGGCGAAAAGCCGGGTGCACGGCCACGTTGGTGATGTGCCCCTCCTCAAAGACCAGCCAGGTGCCCGCGTAGGCGCAGACCTGCCCGTCCTCCTCAAGCACCAGGTAGCGCGCCAGGTTATTCTGCGTGATTTCATACTCCATCGCGTCCTCTGACCAGGGCGTGGCGAAGCAGAGCCTTTCCATCTCGCCAACGCGCGGCAAGTCGCGCTCTTCCATCGGCCGAATCAAAACCTCAGGCATCTTGGCCCCCCTTTTGCATCCGCTCGCGCTCCGCCTGGGGCCGGCGCAAATAGACGGGCCGAAGCCGCGCCGCAGGCAGCCAGGCTTCCCTTTTTTCAAGGGCCAGCGGCGCCAAAAAGGCCGCATGCAGCCCAAGAAGCGAAGGCTCCTTCGCCGCAGTAAAGCCCGCTTTTTCGATCTGCGCCTGGTAGGCGGCCGCGCCGTCGCCGACGAAGAGGCAGCCCTTGCCCCTTGGTAGCTTCGCTAGGAAGGCGTCAAGCGCCTCCGCGCTTTCTGGCAAAAGCAGCTTGCCGCCTTCGTAGGCGGCGCAGTAGACCTGCCCGCCGCGCGCGTCGAGTATCGGGCAAACGATGCCTTCAAAAAGGGCCGCCTGCCTGGCTAAGGCCTCCAGGGTGCTCAAGGGCGCGCAGGGCCGCGCCCCGGCCAGGCCCATGGCCGTGGCCACGGCGATGCGCACCCCGGTAAACGAGCCGGGGCCGGCCGCCACGCCGATCAGCTCCACTTCCTCGATGCCCTTGCCCCCATAGCGGAAGCAATCATCGATCATGGGCAGAAGCGAGGCGGAGTGCGTGAGCTTGTTCTGCACATAGGCTTCATAAATCAGCCTGCCATCCTCGCTCAGCGCGGCGGAGGCGGAAACGCTCGAAGCGTCGAGCGTCAAGATCAGCATGGGCCTTCCCCTTTTCCATCCCGCAGCGCAAAGCCGAACCAATCGCCGCTCAGCTCGATTTCGCGGGCGTTTTCGTCGCCCTCCACCGCCCGCAGCTCGATGGTCTTCACGTTCAGGCCTTCGAAGAGCCCTCGCGCCTGCCCGGGCCATTCCACCACGCAAACGCCGTCGCCGCCGCGCAGAGCATCTAAAAGGCCTGCCTCCTCAGCCTCTTCAGCCGACGAGAGCCTGTATAGGTCAAAGTGGTAAACGGGCCACTTCGCCCCGTAGATCTGCATGAGCGCGAAGGTCGGGCTGGAAACCTCGTTTTCATCGCCGCCAAGGCCCTTCACAAGGCCGCGCGTCAGCGCCGTCTTGCCCGCGCCAAGGCTGCCTTCCAGCAGAAGAATATCGCCTTTTTTAAGGCTTTCTCCAACCGCCTTGCCAAAGGCCTCGGTTTCTTCCTCGCCAGCCGCTTGCTTCAAAAGGCCGATATACTCCTTCACCAGGCGAAAAAGCCCCGGCATGATCTCTGGGAAGGTCAAATCGGCAGGCAAATCGCGAAAAACTGCGGTTTCGGCGATCTCGCTTTGGGGCAGAGGGCCAAGCTTTGAAATCTCGGCCCAAAAGAGCCTGCCGCCCTCCCCCTTGCCAAGCTCGTCGCCCACCGAATAGTCGCAAATCGGCGTCAGTTCGTACTCTAGCGCGCCGCTCTCTTCAAAAAGCTCGCGCCTGGCGGCCTCGGCCGGCGTTTCGCCCCTCTCGATATGGCCGCCCTGGGCTTCCCAGCTTCCGCGCTCCGCATGCCTGCCAAAGAGCCAGCCGCCCGGGCAGCGCGAAAGGCTCACCGCGTATTTATAGCTCGGCAAAGTGCCGATCTCGCAGCTGAAGAGCTCTTGAATCGCCCCTTTGAGCAGCACCTCGCAGGCGCCCTGCGCGCGGATGCCCAGCGGCGTGCAGGCGCCAGCGCCAAAGACCAAGTCCATCCTTTGCACATAGGCCGGCAAATCGGCCTTGAGCATGAAGGCCAGGATCGTCCCCGCGAAACCGCCGCCGTGCACGCGCCAGGCGCCCTTCCCCTTGAGTATCGCTTCTGAAAGCGCGCAGGCCAGCGCCAGCGGCTGATCCCTGCCGCCCGGCACATAGAGGTTTTGCAAAAGCCGCCAGCTGCTCTCGCCCGATTCGACGACCAAGCGCAGAAATCCCGGTAAATCACCGTTTTCGAGCGCCTTGGCTTCGTCTGCGGCGCGCCTTGTTTCGCCAAAGAAGTGCAGCGCGCGCAGGAGGGCGCGATCGCCTAGCTTTTCGCGAATTCGGGGCAGTTTTTGGGCAAATTCGACCTCGTCTACCTCGCTTAGGGTTTCCCTTTTAAATAAGTTCCAATAATAATGACCATAGATATTATGACTTGGTATATTCAGTTAGGGTTGCCCTTTGAAATAAGATC
>JAITTC010000031.1 GCA_031287285.1 Christensenellaceae bacterium | reverse complement strand
GCAGAGAAAACGACGCCCTTGTAGTTCACGCCGCTGACGAAGCCCGCGTGGTTGAATCGGCCGCGGTTATAGAAGGGGCTGTGCGGCGTAAGGAGGGTGACCTTCAAGTCGCCGGAAGCAATCGTGATGAAGTCTTTCATGGCTGAAACCTCCCGCTTTTGTGTTTGATAACCGAATTTTATCACAAATGAAAAAACAATGAAAGCCCCTCCGCGCGAATACGGGGTTTTCCTCCATATATGGCGCTGAAAGATTCAAGTCAATGGCTGCAAGGGGGCGGCTAGCCAATCGCCCGCAGGAAGAAATAACGGAAGCGCCCCAGCTGCAAAAGCAGCGCCTCTTCAATCTGCGCGTGAAGCTCCGCAAAGAAGAGCAAATCGCTCATCTGCAGGGGTTTTTGGCCATAGACATGGGCCGAAATGCGCAGCCCAAGCTCGCGAATGGCTCCTTCCGGCTGAAGGTAGCGCGCGCAGCGCTCGGTGAAGGCGAGCGGCGTTTCGCCATCTTCCAATTCCACGTGCCAAAACCGAGCTTGCCGCAAAAAGTCCTCCCAATAAAGGCGCAGGCAGGCTTCGTCGCTCAGCCTTTTGCGCACAAAGGCCGCGCGGTAGAAAAAGAAGCGGCGGCGCATCAGCAAATGATGCAAAAGAAAGAGCAGCGCCAGCAGCAGCGGAACGAGCAGCATCACAAGGTAGAAGCGCGGGCCGAGCTCCCCGCCGTTTTTTTGATCCATCGGCGGCGGGCTCTCGCTCGGCGAAGGGCCTGGCGTGGGCTCCTGCGTGGGCGCCTGCTCCGAGGGCAGCTGCAGCCCTTCGCCCCCCGGCGCTTCTTCTAGGAGGCTGTCGTCCCAGGCGATTGGGTCGAAGACCAGCCAGCCGACGCCCTCGAAGTAGATTTCGCACCAGGCGTGGGCGCTCGACTCATAGGCTGCGTAGGCCAAAGCATCGCTGGCGGAACTTCGCTTTGCGCCAAAGCCGGTCACATAACGGGCCGGCAGCCCGGCGCAGCGCGCAAGAACGGCCATGGCAGAGGCGTAATAGCTGCAGTACCCCTTTTTGCCCTGCAGGAACTGCCAAACGAAATCCTCCTCCTCGGCGGGGGCGCCAGGCGTTAGGGTGTATTGAAAGGCCGGCGAGCCTAAGTAGCTTTCGATCGCCTTTGCCCTCTCATAAGGGGAAGAAAGCCCGGCGGTCAGCTCCGCGGCCAGGGCCTGGACTTCTGGCGGCAGATCCGCATAAAGCCCTGAGTATTCGGCCAGAATCTGCTCCCAGTAGGGATCCTTTCCGGCGCTTAAGCCGGCGAGCAGGGCCATGTTCTGCTCAAAGCCCGGCAGCGATCGGTCGAGATAGACAAAGCGTAGCTCGTAATTGCGCGAGATTTGGCGGCCTTGGCCGTCATAGAGCTCGCCCTGCAGGTTGAAATAGGGTTCGTAGGGAAGATCGCGCAGCGTAAGGCTTAGCGAGTTCCCGGCCGTAAAAAAGCCCCGCGCGCCCCCGAGCCAAGGGCTCACGCGAAGTTGAACGGGCCTGCTGATGAGCGAATAGGCCTGCGAAGCCGCCTGCCCGCCGCCCGGCAGGTAAGCGCCAAAGGCCTCGCGCTTTTCGCGGAGCCAAAAAAGGCTTGCCAAGCGGAAGTTGCCGATTTGGCTCGACGGGTCGTCGCTCCAACGGGAGCCGTCGTAATGATTATAAACGCTCAGGCGCAGATAGGGCGGCCTTTCGCCGCGCAGATCGAAGAGCTTCTCGCTGCCCAGTTCCACATCCCCGCCAAGGCGCGAGCCAAGCGGCATGAAGCCGTAGCGCTGCAGGCTGGGCTGGCCGCCCGGGCGCTTCGACGCCCCGGTGTAGTAATCCACGGCATCGTTAATATCGGTAAAGAAGGACGAAACCGCGGCATTCCGCCAAACGACTTCGCCGCTTGGCACCAGCCAAAAGGCCAAAAAGACGCAAAGCGCGGCCGCGGGGATGCCCCAAAGCTGCAAAAGCCAGCGCGGGATCTGCCCATGGCCGCTCTTTTGAATTTGCTTGCCCACGAGGCGCGGCAGCGAGAGGATCAACGCCGCAAAGAGCGTAGCGATCGAAAGCTCCAGCGAGGCGCTTTGGGTATAGAACAGAAAGATGGGCAGGGCCGCGCAAAGCAGCGCCAGCGCCGTGAGCGAAAAGAGCCTGCGGAAGAAGCAAAAGCATAAAACCCCGATGGGCAGGCAGAACAGGGCTTTGAGCAGCGGCAGGCTTTGGTCATAGCTGTAGGGCTCTATTTTGGGGCAGCCCGCAAGCGCCCAGGCGAAAAAGCCCTGCCAATAGGCCAAAATCGCGCCACTTTCCCTGCCGATATACAGCGCCGCGCCAAGGCCCAGGCAGCCGAGCAGCAGCAGCCCCGGCGCCAGCCACCAACGGCGCGAGAGCAAAAAAACAAGGCAGATTAAAAGCGCCGAAAGCCGGGCGCTAAAGCCCATGGCAGCTTCGTCCAGGGCAAAAAAGCCGAGAAGAACGTGGCTTAAGGGCAGGCAAAGCAGGAAGGCAGAGAGCAGATCGAAGCCAAGGTTTAAGAAGCCATCGCGCTTTTTGCTGAGCTCGCTCATTGCAGCACCTCCGAAAGCGCGGCGGCCAGGTCCGCGCCCGCGTGCAGGCGGCAGAGCGCAAGGCCGGGCGGCAGGCTGCTGATCGGCGGCCTTTGCCCGCCGATCAGCAGCAGCGCGGCGCCGCCCCCCGGGAAGAAGCGGCGAAGCGCCGCGAGCAGGGCCTCATCCGCCCTGGCGCTGACCAGATACACAGCGTTTTGGCTGCCGAAGGCCTGGGCGTGCTCTGCCAAGAGGGGCCCAAGCTCGCCCGCCGAATCGAAGGGCAGCTTTGCAAGGTGCTCCAGAAGCGGCGTGAGCGCGGAGCCCGAGCGAAGCTCGAGCGGCCTGAACCCACCAGAACTCAAGATCGAAACATCGCGGCCGCCGCGCAGCGCCTGCGCTGCCAGGGAGGCGACGCTTTCGGTGAAGAGATCGGCAAAGTCCAGGGGGCTTTCGGCGCCGCCGGGGGCTGCATTGTGCAAAAAGAAGTAGGCGTGGCCGCGAAGCGGCGCATCGTATTCCTTGGTGAAGGGCTTCTTCAGGCGCATCGAAAGCTTCCAGTTAACGCGCTTCAGGGCGTCGCCCGCCCTGTAGGGGCGCGACGAAAAGAGATTTTCGCCAAAGGGCACGGCGCGCAGGTTTTGCGCGGCCGCCTGCTTTTCATCGCCGCCCGGCGCCGCCTTTGGCGACAGGGGTAAAACCCGGGGGTAGACGAGCAGCGGGCGCATCTTATAGTAGGCGAGGCGGCGCATATCAAAGCGAATGGGCAAAAGGCCGAACCCGTCCGTGATGGTGAGAAGAGTCAGCCCCAAAAGGTGCTCGCCGCGATGGCGCAGCGGGATTTCGTATTCAAACTCGGCCTGTTTTTGCGGCAGAAGGGAAAAGAGCTCCTCGCGGTCGTCCTCGCGGCTGACCGCCTCCACGCGCATTCGCATGGCGGTGAAGGGGAAGGGCCTGTCGTTATGAATCGAGAGCTTCAGTCGAATGGTTTCGCCGCGAAAGCCCTTGTCGCGTTCAAGAAACTGCATATAGGCGAAGGAGGAAACGGTCCAAAGGCTCAAAATGCCCGCGCAGAGCAGCAAAAAGAAAAGGATGAAGAAGGCTAGGTAATAGCCGCGAATGCCGTTGGCCATGCCGCCCAAAAGGCAGAGCGCCATGGCCGAAAAATAGGCGATGCGGAAGGCCTTCATGGCGCTAGAGGATGGGCACGCGCAGCGAGCGCACGATTTCCCTGACGATCGCCCCGGCGCCGAGGTTTTGGAAGCTTGCCTGCGGGCTTAGGATGAGGCGGTGGGCCAGCGCGCT
>JAITTC010000016.1 GCA_031287285.1 Christensenellaceae bacterium | reverse complement strand
CGCTGCCTGGCGGGAGGAGCTCCGCGACAAGCTCGTGCCCGCAGAAGAAGGCCTCTACGCGCTCGGGAAGGCCTTTATGCAAAAAGGCCCCTTCGATTCGGGCGCCTTCGAGCCGCGCTACATCGTAACGGGCGAGATCAGCAGCATTTATAACAAAAACGGCCGGGTGCGCAAGGTGCACTCCGTCCTCTTGCTACCCTCCTTGGAGGCTGCGGACGCGCTCTCAAGCAGCCTAGAGAAGATCGGCAACCTGCACTCCGACGGGCGCCCGATTTTGGGGCTTGACAGCCGGGATCTTCTCGAAATCAAGCTGGAAAGCTGCCCCGAAGCGATGCTGATCCCGGCGCATATCTGGACGCCGCATTTTTCGCTCTTCGGCGCGTATTCGGGTTTTGATTCGCTCGAGGAATGCTTCGAGGATTTAAGCTGCCATATCCACGCGCTGGAAACCGGGCTTTCGTCGGACCCGCCCATGAACTGGAGGCTTTCTGCCCTCGACCGCTTCGCCATGGTGTCGAATTCCGACGCCCACTCCCCGGCTAACCTCGCCCGCGAAGCGAACCTGTTTGGCTGCGCCCTGTCCTACCCGGGAATTAAAAAAGCGCTCGAAAACCCCTTGGACGGCGGGTTTCGCGGCACCATCGAATTCTTCCCCGAGGAAGGGAAGTACCATTACGACGGGCATAGAAACTGCGGCGTTTGCCAAAGGCCTGCCGATACGATCGCATCCGGCGGCGTCTGCCCCGTGTGCGGCGGGCGGATCACCGTGGGCGTACTTCACCGGGTAGAGCGCCTGGCCGACAGGCCGGAGGGCTTCAGGCCGCCAAACGCGCGGCATTTCGAGAGCTCGGTGCCCTTGCCCGAGGTCATCGCTGCCTCCACAGGGCACAGCCAAGCCAGCAAGAATGGGCAGAGGCTTTATGCGGACTTGCTTCGGCGGATCGGGCCGGAGCTTGTCGTTCTAAGGCAGGCCCCCTTGGACGAAATCAGGGCGCAGGCAGGCGCGCTGGTCGCAGAGGGCGTTCGCCGCCTGCGGGAAGGGCAGGTCGAGATTCAGCCGGGTTACGACGGCGAGTATGGCAGAGTGCAGATCATCGAAAAGGCGGAGTTCGCCGCCTTCAGCGGGCAGCTCAGCCTGCTTCCAGGGCCCGAGAAGGGGCTAAAAAGGCCGGCTTCACCGCCAAGGGCATCAAAAGCTGCCAAAAATGCCGCGACTGAAGCCGCTCTCGCCCAAAACGAGGAGGCCTTTGCCGAAAACCTCAATCCGGAACAGGAAGAGGCCGTTCTTTCGCCTTCGCCGGTTATCGCCGTCATCGCGGGGCCAGGCACCGGCAAAACCCGGACCCTGGTCAGCCGAATCGCCCGCCTGATCGAAAGCGGCGTGCCGGCAAGCGAGATCGTCGCCCTCACCTTCACGAACAAGGCGGCCGCCGAAATGCGGGCAAGGCTTAAAGAGCTGCTTGGCGGCGAGCAAAAGATGGCGAAAATGCGCATTGGGACCTTCCACTCCGTGTGCCTTAAGCTCTTGGCCGCGAAGGAAAGCCCCGCGATCCTCGATAGCGCAAGCGCCGCCTCCCTCCTTGGGGAAGTGATGGAGGAGCGCGGCCTCAAATTGAACTTGCGGGACGCTCTAGGTGAAATCTCGCTCGTCAAGAACGGGGCGAAGGCCTTGGATAAGGCTGACTACCTTCCGGCCGGACTCTACGAGGCCTATTGCGAAAGGCTTGCCCAATATGGCGCGCTCGACTATGACGACATCCTGCTCCAAGCCCTGGGCGCGGAGCAGAGCGGCGCCACTCCCCATATTTTAGTGGACGAGTTTCAGGATACCAATCCCCTGCAATACGCGCTTTTGCGCAAGTGGAGCGAGGGCTGCCGGTCGCTGTTCGTGATCGGCGACCCGGATCAGTCCATTTATGGCTTTCGGGGCGCTGATTCCCGCTGCTTTGAGTGGATCCAGCAGGACTTCCCCGCCTCGCAAACCATTCGCCTGCTGCAAAACTACCGCTCAACGCCCGAGATCCTGCGCTGCGCCGCAGGTGTTTTGGAGGTGCAAAGCGGCCCGGGGCTGCGGGCGCAGCGTCAAGGCGGCGAACCGGTTCGGCTTTTTCAGGCCGGCAGCCTCTGGCCGAGGCGGTCTTCGTGGCTAAGAAGATCGCCGAGCTCATTGGCGGCGCCGACATGCTGGGCAGCGACCAGAGCGATCAAAAGGGCGGCAAAATCGGCCAGCGCGGGCTTTCGGAGATCGCTGTCCTCTACCGCACCAACCGCCAGGCGGCGCTCCTTGAAGACTGCCTGAGCAAGGAGGGCATCCCCTACACGGTCACCGGGCGCGAGGACTTCCTTTTAGAGCCCGAGGCCCAAGCTGCGCTCGCCTTCTTCCGCTTTTTGCAAAATCCGGCCGACCTGCTCGCCCTGCGAAGCGCGCTGCGCGCATTTGGCGGGGTTCCTGCCAGCGAAGCGCAAACTGCGCTTTCGCTCTATGCAAGCTGCGGCAAGGGCATCGCTTCGTTGGCTTGCATTTTAGGCGAGGCCAGCCCCTTTTGCGGGTTGCTGCGCAGGCTTGCGCCGCTCACCCGCGAGGAAAGGCCCGAGATTCTGCTGCGGGCCCTGATTGGCGCGAGAGCTGGCACCCCCTCCCCCAGCCTGCAGAAGCTGCTGGGCAGCGCTGCCTGCTACGAAAGCATGGCCAGCTTCCTGCATACCTTGGCGCTTGGGCAAGAGGGCGACCTGATGCGAAGCGGCGCCAAGAGCTACGCGAAGGATGGGGTTTCGCTGATGACCCTGCACGCGGCCAAGGGGCTGGAATTCCCCGTAGTCTTT
>JAITTC010000259.1 GCA_031287285.1 Christensenellaceae bacterium | reverse complement strand
AGGTAATATCGCCCTCAGCGCTCAAACGGTGGCGGCGCCGTGCCCCAGGTCGATTCGCAAACCTGCGGCAGGGCGCAGCCTCGGCGCCCCGGCCAGGAACGGCGCACGCGAAGACGGGCCTTTCCTTGGCCAGGTAATATCGCCCTCAGCGCTCAAACGGTGGCGACGCCGTGGCCCAGGTCGATTCGCAAACCGGCGGCAGGGCGCAAGCTCGGCGCCCCGGCCAAGAGCGGCAAGGGCCTTGGCGGCTAGCAACACCCTCGATCGGGGCAGTCAACCCGGGCAGCTGCCTGCCGCTCTTCACCGCGGCGCACGCGAAGGCGGGGGCTTCCTTTAGGTGGGCAAACGGCAGCGGCGGCGAAGCCCCTGCGATACGGCGCGCAGGCCTTTTGGGCCTGGTTTTAGCTTTGCGCCGGCCGGCGCGGCGCTGCTGCTTCGCAAAAAAGCGCCTTTTTTAAGCCAAAAAAGCATAAGGCGGCCCCCCGCATCAGCGGGAGGCCGCCTTTCATCGCCGTTTAGGCCTTGTTGCCGCATTCGGGGCAGAACTTCGCCCCGGCGGGCATCTTCGCGCCGCAGTTGGTGCAAAACTTCTCGGTCTTTGGCTCGTTCTTGGCGCCGCACTCCGGGCAGAATTTCGCGCCGGGGCTGATGAGCGCGCCGCAGGCAGAGCAAGCGGCGGCCGCGGCGGCCTGCGGGGCAGGGGCAGGTGTGGCCGGCTGTGCCGCCCCGCCAAGAAGGTTCCCCGTCATCTGCAGGCCAGCCGCAAGGCCCATCGCGGACTGCATCGCGGCGGCTGCCGGGCTATTCCCGCCCTCGCCCATCGAATCCGCCAGGGCCGCGCGGGTATATTGCTCCATGTTGCCGATCATGCCGGCGCCCGCCGCGCTGTTGATGCGGGCCTGCACTTCATCCGGGTAGTTGAAGCTGCTCACGTTAAAGCCCGTGACGGCCAGGCCGATCTTTTGAAGCTCCGCGTCAAGGTCCTGCTGCAGGCCGGCGCCGATCTCGAAGGAGTTTGCCTGCAGGTTGAACATGTCCTTCCCTTCCTTCGAAATCCACTTCATCAGGAATTGGTTAAGAACGGCCAAAACGCGCTCTTTCACATCCTCGACGGCAAAGCTTTCGCGGGCGCCCGCGATCTTTTCGATCAGCGTCAGATAATCGGCCGCCTTAAAGTTAAAGGTGCCAAAGGCGCGCACCGGCAGCCCGCCCGGGAAGACCTGCGAGGGCAGCAGGATGGGTTTGGAGGTCCCCCAGCTTTCGGTGAACTCCTTGGTGTTGACGAATAAAACCTCGGCGCGCAGGCCGGAGTTGAAGCCGAACATGAAGCCTTTCAGCGTGCTCAAAAAGGGGATGATCTCGGTTTCCAGGTCGTAACTGCCTTCCTTTTCGAACACGCCCTCGATGGCGCCGTTGTGCAAAAAGATCGCATCCTGCCCGGGGCGGATGATGAGCCGCGAGCCCTTCTTGATCTCGCGATTGGCCCACTTCCAAAAGAGGAGATCCGGCCTGGCCTCCTCCCACTCGATAACGTTGCGCAGCTGGCCTTGCAGAATCGGCATGAATAAACCCTCCCTTTCGCTTTTTTACATCTTTGATTAGCTATTGGCGTAGACGATCCAGACGATGGCTGCGAGCAGCAGCAGGCCGGCCGCGACCACCGCGGCGATTTTGCCCGCGCTCTTTGGGTAGGCGCCCGCGATCTTGCCGGTCACGCCATTGATGACGACACCGAAGGCCTTCCCCCCATAGCTGAAGCCCGAAAACCACACGGGCAGCAGCACATGCTTGCACATCACATTGAAAAAGCTCGCGTTAACCCGGGTGCCCCGCTCCGAATCATAGCTGCGGCGAATCTCGTCGCGCGCCATGCGCTCAAGCTCCGAGCTCATCGCTTCCTTCGCCCTTTCAAGGGCCTCCTCGGGGGAAAGCGTATAGGTTTCTGCCTGAAAACCGCTTAAATACGCGCTCTCAAAGGGAATCAGCCCGCGCACCGTGTCAAAGTCCTTGAGGCGCGAGAGAAGCTTCCCCTGGCTGCCCCCGGCATAGATCAGCACATCGTTGAAGAACTTCGATACGCGGCCAAACACCGTGCTCCACACGGTATAGCTCTCGGTTTCCTGTTTGCCGTTCCTGGTAACGGCCCTCGTGTGCGTTGTGCCGCCCTCGCCGATGTAATCCCCTTGGGCCTGCGCGTCAAAGGTCCAAAAAGGACTGTAAACGGCGCTGAGCGCGCCAGCCTGAGCGAGGGTCTTCATGGCGGATGGCGCGAAGAAGCGGCTTTTCAGCCATTTTGAAAGGGCTGCGCTTGCCTCTTGCCGCCCGAATTGAAAGAGCATTAAACCTTCTGGCACGATGCCAGCCGAGTGCCCGCTTTGCACCATCTTGGGCGAGCCGCAGAAGCGGCAGCGCACGCTCGTGACATCGGCAGCCACGGTGATCTCGGCGCCGCAAGCCTCGCAGGCCAGCACCCGCGTGGCGCCATCCCACTGGGATTGGGCGGCGCTGGCCGCGGTTTCGCTAAAGGCGTGCTCTTGAACTTCGCGCGCGGGCGCTTCCATCTCAAGCTCCGTGTTGCAGTTCTTGCAGACGATCCTTTGCTTGGCAATATTAAACTCCATGGCCCCGCCGCAGTTGGGGCATTGCCTGGCCGCATTGCCAGCCGCGCTTTGCACGATGGTTCCCCTCCCTTTTTCTTGCCACTCCCCGGGCCTTTTGGCAAGCGCCGCAAGGCCCTTCCCCATAGGCATCCCTTCTTTAACCATTCTAGCGCATTTTTACGCCGAATAAAAGACGAAAAATGCCCCGAGCGGGAATTTTCCGCACTCGATCTAAAGCCGAGCACGGCAGAGGCGCGCGCCGGCTCCGCGCGGCGCACCGCGCCTTCGGCGGGGAAGCCATGAATCGGCGCCGCCCCCAAAACAAAGCCGGGAGCGGCGCCATAAAACCGTGCTATTTCCAGCCCTGCGCGCATATCTTCTTCCCGTAGGCGCCTTTGCCTGCGAGAGGGGGATGGCTTATGAAACAGGGCAGGTCGCGGGTGCGGACGCTGCACGGGAACGCCCACTATTTCTGGCTTGGCCTGGGGCTTGCGGTGCTTTCCAGCCTTGGCCTGATCGTTCTTTTCGCCCTTGCCATTCAATTCTTCTCGCTGGATAGCGGCTCTATTACGCCGGTGAACCAGTTCATCAAGGTCTTATCGATTCTCTTGGGCGTTTTGGCCGTGCGTAAAGCCCCGATTTCGCTGAGCAGGCTCGGCGCGCAGATCGGCTTTGCCTATATGGCGCTGGGCATTTTGAGCTATTGCGCGGCGAGCTTAAAGCTTCTGCCCGCCCTGGCGATCCTTGGCGACCTGGCGCTGGGCCTTTGCGCCGGCACCTTGAGCGGGCTGCTGGTCGGCAGCTTTAAAAAAGCCGAAGGTTAACCTTTTTAAATGATACGGGCGCGGCCGACGCAAAGCGGCCGC
>JAITTC010000059.1 GCA_031287285.1 Christensenellaceae bacterium | reverse complement strand
TGCCCAGCGCATCAGTCCGGATCTCATCGACGTAAGGGGCGATCTTTTCTTGAATATAGGCGGCGCAGGCGCCCTCAAAGCCCGAAGGGCCGGGGATGCGCAAAAGCTCGACCAGGGTTTCCTTCACAGCGCTCATGGGGTTATTCCTCCTTCGCAATTCGGGATTCGATTTGGGCAAAATTCCTCAGCATCGCCTGGCAAAGCCGCAGCGTATTCTCGATGTCTTCCTTCGCGCAGACGCAAACCGGCGAGTGGATATAGCGGCAGGGCACCGAGATCACGGCCACTGGCCTGCCCGCCCTGGCGCGCTGCATCGCACCCGCGTCGTTGCCGCCGGAAGTGCCGCGCTTGAGCTGCCAGGGAATGGTTTCTGCCTTGGCAAGCTCGCACAGCGCCGAAAAGAGCGGCGGGTTGGCGATGGACGCTCTGTCCATAAACGAGAGGGCCGGGCCCTGCCCAAGCGCCGTGATTTCCTCGTGCACCCCCGCGCCTGGCACGTCGTTTGCCGTGGTGGTTTCAATCGCCAGGGCATAGTCGGGGTTCATTCGGTGCGCGGCGACCGTGGCGCCGTTCATGCCGATTTCCTCCTGCACCGTGAAGGCGCAGATCAGCTCGCAGTCGTAGCGCCCCTTCATCAGCTCTAAAAGGATCGCGCAGCCGGCCCTATCGTCCAGGGCCTTGGCCTTGACCAGCCCCTCGCCAAACTCCACATAATCGCTCGCAAAGCTGATGTAGTCGCCGGGCTGCACCTTTGAGAGCGCATCCTTTTTCTCTTTAGCGCCGATGTCGATATAGAGCATGGCGTGTGTAGTGGGCTTCGTGCGCTCGGCGGGCTCCTGCAGGTGAATGGCCTTGGCGCCGATCACCCCGGGCAGCGCGCTTTTGCCCACTTCCACCCGCTTCGAAACGCAGACCGCGGCATCGATGCCGCCGACCGGCTCATAGCGCAGAAGGCCGTCGTCCCTGACGTACTGCACGATGAAACCGACCTCGTCCATATGCGCGGCAAGCATCAGGCGCTTGGGGTTCTTTGCGCCTTCCTTCGCCCTTTTCACCGCGATGACCGAGCCCAGGGCATCCACCGTCACCTCGTCCGCCAATCCCTCGAGCTCCTTCAAAATAAAGGCGCGCACGGCGCCCTCGTCGCCCGAAACGCCGCGCAGCTCGCAAAGCTCTTTTAAACGCACAGCCAATCCCTCCAGTCCTCGTCAACGCCCTTCAAAAAGCCAGCCAGCAGGCGGCCTGCCTCGCGCACGTCGCGCAGGGCGATCGTTTCCACCATGGTGTGCATATAGGCCAGCGGCAGGGAAATCAGCGCCGTCGGCACGCCGGAATTGGCCAAAAAGGCGCTGTCTGCGTCGGTGTGGGTGCGGCCCGATGAAATATCCGCCTGTATGGCGATGCCAAGCGCCCCGGCGGTTTCTTCCAGGCGCCGAAACAGCGCGGGGTGAAGCGTCGGCCCCTTGCCCAAGCTCACAAAGCCCAGAGGCATGGTTTCCCAGGGCGAAGCGCCCGGCATGTTCGCGTGGCAAACGTCGAAAGCCACGGCCAAATCAGGCTCCAGGGCCTGCGCGGCCACCTTCGCGCCCCTTACGCCCACCTCTTCCTGCACGGTGGCCACGAAGCGCACTCGGCAGCGAAGCTTCACGCGGCTGAGTTCCTCCATCGCCACGATCATCGCGGTGACGCAGGCCCTGTCGTCGAAGGTCTTGCCGGCGACGCGCTCGTTCAGCAGTCTGGTCAGCGGCGCGCGGAAGGAGATCGGGTCGCCCACGCGAACGAGGGCCTCCGCCTTGCTCTTGGGCAGGCCGATGTCGATGCACAGCTCGTCCAGCCTGGCGGCTGCCGGGCTGGACGAGCTCAAATGGGGCGGGCGATGGCCGATCACGCCAAAGAGATCCTCCTTGCCGTGCACGATCACCTCGCCACCCGGCAGGATGTGCGGGTCGACCCCGCCGATCTGCCAAAAGCGCAGGAAGCCGTTTTCTTCGATGCCGGTCACGATCAGCCCGATTTCGTCCATATGGGCGCAAACCAGCACCGTCGGGCCCTTTTTGCCTTCTTCGCCTATTTCGCCCATCTGAGCTGAAACATTGCCTAGCTTATCGATCGAAACCTCTTTCGAATATTTTTGAAACTCCTCAAAAATCCGCCCTGCCACAGGCCCTTCAAAGCCCGAGTCCCCGCGCTTTGCGGTGATCTCTGCCAAAAATGCTCTGATCTCCATCTTTTCGTTCATTCCTCCCCGCTAAAGCTTGGGCCGCCCAGCCTGATTGGTCTTTCCTAAGGAGTATAGCACGAATCCGCTCTTTACGGAAGCCATTCATGGTGTATAATGGGATGCAAAGGGCAAAGAGGTTCCGGCCGCCCGCGGGCGGCCCGAAAAAGCTCAATTTACTAAGGAGGCGTTTTACCATGAAGCTTGGCGTTTTCGCCGTGTTGCTGGGCGATCGTTCCCTCGATGAAGCCTGCGCCTATTTAAAGAAGTCCGGCGTGCAGGCCCTGGAAATCGGTTGCGGCGGCTTCCCCGGCAAGGCCCATTGCAACCCCGTGGAACTCTTAGCAGACGAAGGCAAGCTCCGCGCCTTTCAAGAAACCATCGCAAAGCACGGCCTTGAAATCGCCGCGCTTTCTACCCACGGCAACCCCGTGCACCCGGATCCCCTCCTCGCCAAGGGCTTCCACGACGATTTTGTGAATGCGGTCCTTCTGGCCGAAAAAATCGGCCTCAAGCGCATCATCGCCTTTTCGGGCTGCCCGGGCGGCTCCCCGGAAGATAAAACCCCCAATTGGGTGACCTGCCCCTGGCCGGAGGATTTTTCGCGCGTCCTCGAATACCAGTGGAACGACGTGCTGATCCCCTACTGGCAGAAGACCGCTGCCTTCGCGGCGGAGCACGGCATCGAAAAGATCGCCTTTGAGATGCACCCGGGCTTTTGCGTCTATAACCCGGAATCCCTCCTGCGCCTGCGCGCCGCGGTCGGCCCCATCATCGGCGCGAACTTCGACCCAAGCCACCTCTTCTGGCAGGGCATCGACCCGGTTTACGCGATCCGCAGCCTGGGCGACGCCATCTACTTCTTCCACGCCAAGGATACGAAGATCGACGACCTGAATTCAAAGACCAACGGCGTGCTCGACACCAAGCATTACGCGGATGAGCTCCATCGCTCGTGGATCTTCCGCTCGGTGGGCTACGGTCACGACTACCAGACCTGGAAGGACATCGTCTCGGCCCTGCGCATGGTCGGCTACGACGACGTGCTCTCCATCGAGCATGAAGACTCGCTCCTATCCACGAACGAGGGGCTTCAAAAGGCCATTTCCCTGCTCAAGGAAGTGCTTGCCTTCGAGCCTAAGGGCGCGATGTACTGGGCCTAAGGGCAGGCCCGCTGTTTTTCGAAGGGCGGCCCGATCCGGCGGACTTGGCAGGGGCAAATTCATTGCCCCTGCCGTTTTTTCGCCCTCCTTCGTCATTGCAATTGCTTCGTCGTTCCGCTTCTCGCCATGGCGGCAAGGCAGTCCAGTCTTCCTTACCCCGTCATTGCGAGCGGCAGCGAAGCAATCCAGCGGCCCCCTTTTTGATAAAGCCTTTTTGTATGCCTGCTGGCTTGCTTCGTCGCTCCGCTCCGCGCAATGACGAAGTGAGGCGCTTTCACTTCTCGAGGGATGATGCAAGGCGCCGCCCACAGCGCCCTTCTTCGTCATTGCGACTGCCTCATCGCTTCGCTTCTCGCAATGACGACCCACAGCACCCATCGCGTCCTCCTCCGTCATTGCGAGCGGCAGCGAAGCAATCCAGCGTCCTCCCATTTTGACAAAGCCTTCGCGCATGCCTGCTAGATTGCCGCGTCGCTCCGCTCCTCGCAATGACGAAGTGAGGCGCTTTCACTTCCCGAGGGATGACGCAAGGTGCCGCCCGCAGTGCCTACCGCACCCTCCTCCGTCATTGCGAGCGGCAGCGAAGCAATCCAGCGTCCCC
>JAITTC010000252.1 GCA_031287285.1 Christensenellaceae bacterium | reverse complement strand
AAGAGCGGGTCATCGGCCTGCATGGGCGGTTGGGCCTTGTTTGAATAGAACGAGTGCATGGAGTGCCCGAGCTCGTGCGCCAGGGTGAAAATGGAATCGAGGGTTTGGTTGTAGTTCATCAGCACATAGGGGTGCGTCGAGTGCGTGCCCCAGGAATAGGCCCCGGTGCTCTTGCCCTTGTTTTCGTATACGTCGATCCAGCGGTTTTGAAAGGCCTGCTCCAGATCCGCGAGGTAGTTTTGCCCGAGGGGCTTCAAGCCCTCGCGCACCAGGCGGGTCGCTTCCTCGTAGGGCACGCCAAGCTCGATGGGCGGCACGACCTGCACATAAAGGTCGTAAAAATGCAGCTCGTCGAGCTTCAGGGCCTTCTTGCGCAGGGCGACATAGCGATGAAAGGCCGGCAGATGGCGGTGCACGGCCTCGATCAGCGAATCATAGACCGAAACCGGGATGGAATTGGGAAAGAGCGTGGCTTCGAGCGTCGAGGGGAACTTGCGCGCGCTCGCATAGAAACGATCCTTCTTCACGGAGGCCGAAAAGGCAGCCGCGATGGAGTTTGAAAAGGCCTTGTATTGGCCGTGCATGGTTTCGTAGGCTGCCTTTCGCACATCGCGGTTCTGGCTTTCTAAAAAGAGGCGGTAGCGGCCGTGGCTCATGGGCGCGGGCCTGCCATCCTCGCCGATGATCTCGGGGAAGGCAAAGTCCGCCTCGGTGAGCATGGAGTAGATCGTGTCGGGCGCATCCGCCATCTCGCCAGAGGCGGCAAGAAGCCCTTCCATTTCGGGCGAGAGGGTATGCGCCTCCATGCGAAGCTGCTTTTCGAGGAAGCGCGCATAGGGAAGAAGGGCTTTTTCGCCCCTGACATAGCCGCGCACCCGCTCGCCGCCGAGCTTGAGCAGCGCGGGGCCGAAGAAAGAGCTGGCCATGTCGTGCCGAACGAGCAGGGCGGTGGCCCTTTCGACCTTGGCCTGGTAGAGGGGGTTTGTGTTGTCTTCATCGCGGCGCATCCGGGCGTAGGCGTAGAGCTTTTCGAGCAGCAGGGAGTTTTCTTCCAGCGCCTTCAGCGCCTCGAGCAGCCCCGGCGCCCCGCCCGCGAGCTTTTCTTTCAGGCCAGCTTCGCCGGCGATTGCCTCTTCGGCCCTTAAAAAGTCGGATTCCCAGAGCGCATCGCTTTCGTAGATATCCTCTAGACGCCAGGTATCCTCCTGGCTGACCTCCGCTCTGCCGCGCAGTTCCTGCATGGTGTTTCGCTCCCTTCAAAAGGCGATTTTTGCCCCGGTTTTAGCTTATTATGCTTGGGTTTTGGCCGTTTTAGCCTAGTTCTTGAGGCTTTGGATCGGCGCGGGGATTCGCCCGCCGCGCAGGATGAAATTTTCGGCGCTCTGCCCGTGCACGGGCATGACCGGCGCACGGCCGAGCAGCCCGCCGAAGACGACCTCGTCGCCCACCGCTTTGCCGGGCGCTGGAATGATGCGCACCGCCGTGGTCTTTGCGTTGACCATGCCGATTGCGGCTTCGTCCGCGATGATGGCCGAGATGGTCGAGGCGCTGGTGTCGCCCGGGACGGCGATCATGTCGAGCCCGACGGAGCAGACCGCCGTCATGGCCTCGAGCTTATCGATGGATAAGACCCCGGCCCTGGCGGAATCGATCATGCCGATGTCTTCGCTGACGGGGATGAACGCGCCAGAGAGGCCGCCCACGTGCGAAGAGGCCATCACGCCGCCCTTCTTCACCGCGTCGTTGAGCAGGGCGAGCGCCGCGGTCGTGCCGTGGCCGCCGGCCGCTTCCAGGCCCATTTCCTCGAGGATGTGCGCCACGGAATCGCCAGACGCGGGCGTCGGCGCGAGGGAGAGATCCACGATGCCAAAGGGCAGCTGCAGGCGCCTGGATGCTTCCAACGCCACGAGCTGGCCCATGCGCGTGATCTTAAAGGCCGTGCGCTTGATCTCTTCCGCCACCTGGTCAAAGGGCTGGCCGCGCAGGGCTTTAAGAGCCTCACTCACCACGCCCGGGCCGGAAACCCCGACGTTGATGGCCGCGTCCCCTTCGCCCACGCCATGGAAGGCCCCCGCCATGAAGGGATTATCTTCAACCGCGTTGGCAAAAACAACGAGCTTTGCGCAAGCGAGCCCGTCCTGCTCCGCGCTGAGCGCCGCGGTCTTTTTGATGACCTCGCCCATGAGGCGAACCGCGTCCATGTTGATGCCCGCCCTGGTCGTGCCCACGTTGACCGAGGAACAGACGAAGTCCGTGCCGCTCAAGGCCTCCGGGATCGATTCGATCAGCGCGCGGTCTGCCCTCGTCATCATCTTGTGCACGAGGGCCGAATAGCCGCCGATGAAGTTGACGCCCACCGCCTTTGCGGCCCTGTCCATCTCCCTGGCGATGAGGCAGGGATCGACCCCCGAGCAGAGCAGGGCGATTGGCGTGACCGAAATGCGTTTGTTGACGATGGGAATGCCAAACTCCATCTCGATTTCTTCGCCCACGGGCACCAGGCGCTCGGCCATCCTCGTGATGCGGTCGTAGATGCGCATGGGCAGGCCTTCCGCGCTGCCCGGCAGGCATTCGAGCAGCGAGAGCCCCAGGGTGATGGTGCGAATATCGAGCTTTTGCTCTGAGATCATCTTGTTGGTCTGCAGAATATCGTTAAACTCAAGCATTTTTTTGCACCTATACCCTGTGCATCGCGTCGAAGATCTGCGAATGCTGGATGCGGATCTCCAGGCCGATCTCCTCGCTCAGGGCGTTCAGCTTTTCGCGCACGAGCGCGAATTTCTCGCCGGTGCGGCTGAACTCCACCAGCATGATCATCGTAAAGACCCCGCCCATGATGGTCTGGCTGATATCCAGAATGTTGACGCCCTCGTTGTAGAGCAGCATGGAAACGCGGGCGATGATGCCGGTTTGGTCCTTGCCAAGCACGGTGATGACTGCCTTCATGGGGATCATGGCACTTCCCTTCCTGTTTTAAGCTGCGGCTCTTCGCCGCGCCTTGTCTTTGCTCGTTCCCTTATTCTTGGGCTGAGGGCGGGATTCCTTCCCGGGCCGCGCGCTCGTCGAAATAGAGCTGGGCATAGAAGGCGTAATAAAGCGGCTGCGCAAAGAGCGTGAGCGCGGCAGAGAGCGTCGCCCCAGCCATCGGCAGGGCGCTCAAAACCAGGTTGATGGGGCTAAGAGCCATGCCCACGGCCATTTCGATCAGCGAAATGAGAAGGATGCCGCCAAGATAGGCCCAAAAGCGGGGCTGAATGAGCTTCCAAGCGCGCCATAAGCCCGCAAAGCCCCAAAGCTTTTCGTTCACGCCGACCAGCGGCGCGAGGGCCATAGCCGCCGAAAGGATCAGCAGGGCCGCGAAATAAAAGGCGAACAGCACGAGCATGGAAACGGCCAAAAACAGGATCCCGAGCAGGGGATTGAGGGTGGCCGTAAGGCCAAAAACGACCATAGAGAGGGCAAACAGCGCGACAAAGACGAGGACGACCAGCAAAACAAGACCGCAATAGATCAGATTCTGCACGACCGGCTTCATTCGAAAACCCTTGAGGGCATCGAAAAAGCGGCCTGCGTCCGGCATCTGAAGCCCGGCATGGCCCCAGGAGTTGAGCAGCGCGAATCTCGCGTTGAGCCAGGGGAGGAAGAGGAAATTGCAGCAAAGGCCAAAGAGCGCGGCGGCCCCCGCGAAGGCCCAGGCGGAAGGGGGCAGCGAGCCAAAGGCGCCGAGAAGCTT
>JAITTC010000243.1 GCA_031287285.1 Christensenellaceae bacterium | reverse complement strand
TTCCTCTTTGCAGCACCTTCAACCATACCTGCTGGATTGCTTCGTCGCTTCGCTCCTCGCAATGACGGCAAAACAAACCAGTGCCCTTCGCGGGGAACGACGGTGAAGTTCAGCGCCCTCTTTGAGCGGGGGGTCCCCAAGCACCCCGGTTCAAGGCGCGGCCTGCGCGCCAAACGCCATGCTACAGCTCCGTCCAAACGATGCCGCTCTCGCCCTTCCTCACCGCGCCCAAGAAGATCCCTTCTTCCTCCGGGTTGCCGAGATAGCGCCGCATCGCCTCGCGCATCGAGAAGGCCATGTCCTTTTCGAGCACCTCCCCGGCCGGCAGGTAAAACAGCTCGCCCTCCTCGCATGCGAGCAGGGAGATTTCCCGATCTAGCTCCCCCGCGAAGATGAAATGCAGCCGCAGTTCGCCCTCCTTTTGCAAGGGAATGATCCATCGCAGCCGAAAACCGCGAATCTGCCCCGCCTCTATGCCGGTTTCCTCCAGGATTTCGCGCAGGCAGGCCCTTTCGGGATCGCTGATCTCGCCCTCTTCCATGTGCCCGCCCACGGGCGACCATTTCCCGGGCGCGATCTTCTTTGCCATTGACCTTTTTATCAACAGGATGCGATCCCCCGCGCGCAAGATCGCGCTGACCATCTGCCGAGCCCTCATTTTTTCGCCTTTCGCCCTGAAAAGAGCGGTTCTGAAAAGGGATTATGGATCGTTCACGCCCAGCGCGCCGCCCATCGGCAGCTTTGGCTACGATTCCTCCCTCGAAGGGGCTAACACGCCCTCGCGAGAGCCCCGAACCAGCAGAATTCGTGCCTTTTTCTCCCCGTCCGCCGTAATAAAGGCTCCCTCGCTGCGGAAGGCCTCTGTAAAGCCCACGCCGGTCAGGCAGCGAAGCGCCGCCTCGCCGCCTTCGAGCAAATTGACCGAAAAGCTGCGGAAGCCATATTCCCGAATGGCAAGCTCGCAAAGCCCGGCCACCGCCTGCCGCCCGATGCCGACGCAGCGCCAGGCCTTCTGCACAAAAAGCCTCGAAACCTGGCAGCGCTTCACATCCCACTCGAGATTCGTCAGCGAAATCACGCCGATCACCGCGCGCAGATCCGGCACCTCGATGGCAAAATCGAGGCTTTGCGCGGGGCTGCCACGCCTGCTTTTCGCATAGAGCGCGGCCGCCTGCCCGGCATCGACCCGCCGTCTGAGCGCGCCGCCCGTAAAGCTGAAGAGTTCCTCTTCATTGAGGTCTGAAATCCAGGCGGCCACGCGCGGCAGATTCTCGGGCGAAAGCTCGCTTAAGACGATCTCGCTCTGGCGATGCTTTTCTTTCTGCCAAAGCGTGGGGTAGAAGCGCTCGCCCCTTTTTTCGCCTTCCCCCTCCGGCCTGTAGCCTAGGCGATGGAAGAGCCCGCCATCCTTGGCGCCGGGCAAGGCAGCTCGATACCTGGCCGATGGAAACTGCATCTCGATGAGCTTCAGCGCGCCCGTTCCCACGCCCTGCCCCTGGGCTTCGGGCGCGACATAGAGCTCCTTGATCTCGACGCAGTCTTCAAGGCTCGCGATTTCCGCCCCGCCCACCAAGATTCCGCCTAAATACAGGGCGAAATGCCCGCCGGCCTCGATCTGGCTCTCAAAGAGGGAAAAGGGCTGCAGGCAGGGGTCGCTTTCGTCTGAAACCCTCGCATATCGCCCCAAATAGGCCAAATAGCGCAGGTCAAACAGCGCGGAGAGATCCCCCGTCGCGGCAGGGCGCAGCGTCAGAAGGCTTTCTTGCATCGTTTCAGCACCCGCCCTTTCTTCGTTAGTCTGTCTTGGCCGTTTCTTGCCGCGTTTCCTCCGGCACGATGTAGCTTGGCATCTGCTGGCTGCGAATCGGCAGGCCGGTCAGCGCGGCGGCAGCCTTCTTTCGGTCGGCCTGGGGCAGGCTCTGGTCGCAGACCAGCGCGCCATAGAGCAGCGGTGCGCGAAGCGCCTCCATGCCCTCAAGCATCGCCGGAGCGTCCGCAAGCGCCATGGAGGGCGGCAAGGCGACCCCCTCCGCAAAGGCCGTGATGCTGAGCGGGTTGCCGCCGAGCTCCCCAAGCTTCGTGATCGTTTCATCCCCCGGCAAAAACAGCCCCGTCACGGCGGACCATTCGCCGCTTTCAAAGCCGTGCAGCGCCTCTTCAGCCGAAACCGCCAGGGGCTCGTCCAGCGCAAGCTCAAGGCAAAGCGCCTCCGCAAGCGCAAAGGCCTGATCGCCCTTTTGGCCGATGTAGACCACGCGCCCGCGCAAAAAGGCCATTTCATCGAGGCTCCTTGCCTTGCTCACGGGCAGAAAAACCCCGAGGAGCATGCTGTCGATCCTCTGCAGGTCGAGATAGCTATCACCCAAAAACTCGTTTCCGCCGGTCACGGCGTCGCGAAGCTGGGCCTCGGTCACCACCACGAACTCGCAGCTGCCCATCGCAAGCTGCTGCAGCGCGGCCTTGCTGCTCGCCGCTCGCACCACCGCGCCGCCGGCCAGCGTGTCGCCCAGCACCCGCGCGGCCGCGAGCCCTTCCGGCCCCGCCGCGAGGGCATAGCTGCGCTCCCCCCCACCGCAGCCGGGCAGCGATAGAAGGGCAAAGGCCAGCACCAGGAGCGCCAGCGCCTTTTTCATGGCTAGCTCTTCACAAAGGCGCCGTAGATCGCGTTGACCGCGCGCTCGAAGTCCGCGCTCTCAACCGCCGTGATGATGTTGATCTCGGAAGAGCCCTGGTCGATCATTCGAATGTTGACGCCGGCATCCGCCAGCGCGGCGAAGACCTTCGCCGCGGTGCCCGGGTAGCGCACCATGCCGCGCCCCACCGTCGCCACCAGCGAGAG
>JAITTC010000205.1 GCA_031287285.1 Christensenellaceae bacterium | reverse complement strand
GGCGAGGCACACGCCGTCCATCTGCCGCTTTTCGCGGAGGCGCAGGTAGAGCTTTTGCTGCTTTTCGGCGCTGAGGGCAAGCGGAAGGGCGCTTTCAACGATCAGGGAGGGCTCGCGCTCCTCGCGCAGCGAAAGCCGCCCCGTGATCTGCACGGCGGAATCCGCCTGCAGGTAGTGGCTCAGCCGCTCATAGACCCTTGGAAAGACCAGCGCCTCCATCGTGCCATAGAGATCTTCCACCTGCAAAAAGCACATCAGCGCGTTGCTGCGCGTGGTTTTCAGGCGGCTTTCGAGGATGAAGACGCCGATTGAGAAGGGCTGGCCGTCGTAGCGCTGCCAGCCTTCCTCCTCGGAAAGCTCATAGAGATAGCGGATATTCTGCGGTTTTTTCTCGATTGCCTCGCGGTATTCATCCAAGGGATGGCCGCTCAGATAGACCCCGGTCGTTTCCTTTTCCATCAGGAGGAGGGCGCGCTTTGGGTGCTCCGGCAGATCGGGCAGGGCCCGCTTGATCGAAGGGGCTTCGCCCAATGCGCCGAACAGGTCCGTCTGGCCTGCGACGTTGACCTTGGCGCTCTTGCCGGCGCTATCGATGATCCGCTCGAAGACGGCGAGCTTTTGGGCGCGGCTGCCGGGCAGGGAGTCGAGCGCGCCGGCCTTTATGAGGGATTCGACGGCCTTTTTATTGATGCCGCCCTGCCCTACGCGCTCGCAAAAGTCGAACACGTCGCAAAAGGGGCTCTGTTCGCGCAGGGCGATCAGGGTTTCGACGGCCGCGTGGCCCACGTTCTTAACGGCCGAAAGGCCGTAGAGGATGGCCCCGTTTTCGACCGAAAACCGCGAGGTAGAGTGGTTCACATCCGGCGCTTTGACGGGAATGCCGCTCTTTTTGCAGTATTGGATGAGCCCCGCGAGCTTGCCCGGGTCAAAGAGCGCGGAATTCATGCAGGCGGCAAGGAAGGGCCTTGGGTAATGCGCCTTCAGGTAGGCGGTTTGGTAGGCGATGAGCGCATAGGCGGCCGCGTGGGATTTATTGAAGGCATACTGGGCGAAGCTTTCCATCTGGGCGAAGATCGAGAGGGCCAATTCGCGGCTGGTGCCAAGGCGCACGGCGCCCGGCACGACGAGCTCGCCGTTTTCGACCAGCCCGTCGACGAAGACCTTCTGCTCGCGGTCCATCTCTTCCTTTTTCTTTTTTGACATGGCCCTGCGCACGATGTCGCTCCTGCCCAGGGAATAGCCCGCCATGTCGCGAACGATCTGCATGACCTGCTCTTGGTAGACCATGCAGCCATAGCTGACCGAGAGCACCTTTTCGAGGATCGGCGATTCGTAGCGGATCGAGCCCGGATTCTTCTTGCCGCGGATATAGCGCGGAATCGCCTCCATGGGCCCCGGGCGATAGAGCGAGATGACCGCGGTCAGGTCCTCGATGGACTCAGGCTCCAGATCCGCGATGACGCGGCGCATCCCGGCCGATTCAAGCTGGAAGACGCCGTCGGTATCTGCCTTGGCGAGCATGGCGTAGGTCGCCCGGTCTTGCAAATCGAGCTGATCTAAGTCGACGCTCTCGCCGCCCTCCAGCTCGATCATTCGGGCTGCGTCGCGCAGGATCGTCAAGGTCTTCAGGCCGAGGAAGTCCATCTTTAAAAGGCCGAGCTTTTCGATGGTGCCCATGGGGAATTGGGTGGTGACGACCTCGTCGTTCATCTGCAGGGGTATGAAATCGGTCAGCGGCCTCGCGCCGATCACCACGCCCGCCGCATGGGTGGAAGCGTGCCGGGGCATGCCCTCTAAAACCTTGGCGTAGTCCATGAGCTCGGCGATGGCCTGGTCGTTTTCGATCATGCCGCGCAGCTCGGCAGAAATCTCGATGGCCTTTTCCAGCGTCATGCCCAGCTGGTGAAAGGGCTCGAGCTTGCAGATCTGGTCGGCGGTGCCGTAGGGCAGCCCCAAAACCCTGGCCACGTCGCGGACGACGGCCCTCGCCGCCATGGTGCCGAAGGTGATGATCTGCGAAACGCGATCCTTGCCATAGCGGCGGGTGACGTAGTCGATGACCTCCTGGCGGCGCTCGTAGCAAAAGTCGATGTCAAAGTCCGGCATCGAAACGCGCTCGGGATTTAAGAAGCGCTCGAAGATGAGGCCGTACTCGAGCGGATCGATGCCCGTGATTTGAAGGGCGTAGGCGCAGATGGAACCCGCGCCGCTGCCGCGCCCCGGCCCCACGGGGATGCCGCTTTCCTTGGCGAAGCGCACGAAATCCCAAACGATGAGGAAGTAATCGACATAGCCGCAGCGCTCGATCATACCAAGCTCATAGTTCATGCGCTGAAGCACCGCTTCGCTCGGGCTGGCGCCATAGCGCGCGCGAATGCCCTCTTCGCAGCGCGCGCGGAGGTAAAGGGCGTGGTCTTCGCCGTTTGGCACGGGGAAGTCAGGCAGATGGTAATGGCCGAATTCGAACTCGACCTGGCAGCGGGCCGCGATTTTTTCGGTGTTGGTGATGGCTTCCGGCGCCTGAGGGAAGAGCGCGGCCATTTCGGCTTCCGACTTTAGGTAGAACTGGTCGGTGCTCAGCTCCATGCGGTCGTTATCCTTCAGGGTTTTGCCGGTCTGGATGCACATGAGCACTTCCTGCGCCTTGGCGTCGCGCTGGTCGATGTAGTGCACGTCGTTGGTGGCGACCAGGGGGATGCCCAGCTCCTTCGAGAGGCGAAAGAGCTCTAAATTGACCTGCTTTTGCTCTTGAATGCCGTGATCCTGCAGCTCGAGGAAGTAATGATCCTTCCCCATGATGGCCTGGAAGCGCTCGGCGAGCCTTGCTGCCTCCGCGATCTGGCCTGAAACGATGAGCCGCGGAAGATCGCCCGACAGGCAGGCGGAAAGGGCGATGAGCCCCTCGTGGTATTGTTCGAGCAGGTCCATATCGATGCGGGGGCGGTAGTAATACCCCTCAGTGAAGCCCAGGGATACCATCTTGATGAGATTTTGGTAGCCTTGCTGGTTTTCGCAGAGCAAAACAAGGTGGGCGTATTCGCGGCTGGCCGAGTTCTTCTCAAAGCGGCTGCCGGGGGCCACATAGACCTCGCAGCCGATGACCGGGTGCAGCCCGGCCTCCTTGCAGGCGGTGTAAAAGTCCACCACGCCGTACATGACGCCGTGGTCCGTGATGGCAAGCGAAGAAAAGCCCAAATCTTTCGCCTTTTTTACCAGGGGCTTAATGCGCGCGGCCCCGTCGAGCAGGGAATATTCGCTGTGCAGGTGCAGGTGCGCAAAGGCCATGCGGCAGCCCCCTTTCATGCTTGCTTTTAGACTGATGATAGCACCTGAGAGCCCGGCAGGCAAGAAAATTTGCGCGGGACTAAAACACGGAAGGGGTCACGGCGCGTCCTTAGGGCAAGAAGCACGGAGGGAAGGGGGAAGCGAGCATGGAGGCGCCGAATGTGCAAGGCCTGTATGAGTACCTGCTCTGGAGGGAAACGAGGAAGGCCAAAAAGATGAAGGCCGAAAAGAAGTGAGAAAAAGTTTTTTGGGAGTAAAACAGTTTGGGCGCGCGGCACGTCCTTAGGGTAAGAAGCGCGGAGGGAAGGGGGAAGCGAGCATGGAAGCGCCGAGTGTGCAAGGCCTGTATGAGTACCTGCTCTGGAGGGAAACGGTGAAGGCCAAAAAGAGGAAGGCCGAAAAGAAGTGAGAAAAAGTTTTTTGGGAGCAAAACAGTTTGGGCGCGCGAAACGTCCTTAGGGCAAGAAGCCAAAAGTGAGGAGGGATCAAGGGAATGGAGAGGCTGATCGTGTGCGGGCTTGGCAGCTACCTTGCCTGGGCGGAGGAGCCAAAGGAAAGATGGACGAGAACGGGGCGGGAAGAAAGAAAGGCCTGGCACTTGCCGCTGAGAAAGGCTAAAATGGAGAAAAACAAGGCCCGGTAGGGGAAGCAAGGGGCTTGCGGGGAAGGAGGGGGAAGGCAGGTGCTCGAGGAGATCTACAGGCAGAGCGCCGAGGGCTTCGCCAAGGGGCTGACCCGCTTCTCGCGGGACCGCGAGGCGGCGATGGACGCCGTGCAGCAGGCCTTCCTGCAAGGCTTGTTGCACCGCGAAAGGCTGGAGTCCCTGGAAGGCGGGCAGCTGCGGGCCTGGCTGTATACGGCTGCCAAGAACGCGCTCATCGACCAAAAGCGCAGGCAAACCCGCCTGCTCAATATGGAGATAGACGCGGAACTGCCGGCCCCGGCGGAAGACATCGAGGATCGGCTTCTCTTAAGCGGGCTGATGGAAACCCTGAGCGACGAACAGCGCGAAATCGTTCAAATGCGCTACTTTGCGGGCTTTAACGCAAGCGAAATCGGAAGGGCGATGGATTTGCCGGCGGCGACGGTGCGAACGAAGCTCCGCGCCGCGCTAACAAGGATGAAAAACGAGATGAACAAGGAATAAAGGGGATTTGAAAGGAGCAAAACACGATGGAAAAGAAGAGGTCTAGAACCTTAATGATCAACTGCGGCAGCGCGATGCTTCTTCGCTATGACGAAAGGGAATTCGAGGGCTACGAGCGCATCATCATGAATGCGGGGGATATACTGTTTTCGCAAAGCGCCTACGAGGGCCTTCGCGCCCACGGGGGATTTCAGCTCAACTGCGGACGCTCGAAGATCGTCGAGCTCAAGGGCCGGGTCGTGGAGCTTGGCAGGGGCGAGGAACTCGACGGCAGCACGGCTTACAAGGGCTGCCACCTGCTTTCGACGGGTTCGGTCTGGATCACGGCGCGGGACGCGAGCGCCTTTGCCGAAATCGCGGCCTTAAGCGCCGGAAAGCTCTATTACCCGGCAGGCTTTTCGGTCGATGAAATTCCGAATCTCGATGTCGACCGGCGCGTTCCCTATCCGCCGGAAGCGAAGCTCTTCCACGGCGATTTGAAGCTCAGCGCCAGCCTGGCGCGCGGCCTGAACGAGGGGGCGCTGCTCTGGGTGCAGGGCGAAATCGACGCAAGCGATGAAAAGGCCCTCGCGGCCCTGGCCGAAAAGAAGGTAAAACTCTATTGCTCCAGCGCGCTGATCTACGAATCGGACGCCGTCCGCTACGGCTCGCTCTTTGAGAGCGGCGACTTTGAGGAGGTGCCAGACGGCTACGAAATCCTCCGCGAAACCCTTCGGCTCGGCCTGGATAACGCCGTGCTCTATGGCGCAAAGCTCTATGTGCGCGGAGGGCTCTATATCGCGAAGGGCGAAGAAGAGAGCCTGCAGGGCATCGAGAAACTGATCGTGCGGGGCGAGGCGAAGATCCCCGCGGAGGCCGTAAAGGCCTTCCGCGAAAAGGGCGAAGCCGATGCGCTGAAGGTCTATCGCGGCGCGCTGTGGGAGATCGTTGGGCAAGGGAAGATCAACCATGCCCAGCTTGCGGCCGCCAAGGCGCAGGGCAAGCAATACACCCTGGATGTGAGCGGCGCCCTGGATTTTGACGAGGATGTGCAGGCGGAAGATCTCGAATGCTTCATCGCCGTGAGCTATTCCGGCATGGTTCGGGTGCCGGACGGCGCGCGCGCGGCGCTGCAGGAGCGGGTGACGCAGGGCTCTGGCGTGATCGCATCGCCTGGCGAGCTTTTGGGCGATCCAGACGCGACGGATCAGCTGAACTTGGGTGAATTCAAGCGCATTTGAGGCGAATTAGGCGGCGGCGGGGCTCCGAAGTCGATCGACTTCGGAGCCCTCCTGCATGATTGAAGAAGGCGATTGCTGCTTCGTCGTTGCGAGGAGCGTAAGCGACGCGGCAATCCAGCAAGCACGCACAAAGCCTTCTTCAAAAAGGAGGACGCTGGATTGCTTCGCTGCCGCTCGCAATGACGAAGAAGAGCGCGGTGGCCGCCAAGGGTGGTGCCTGGATATCGTCATTGCGAGGAGCGTAAGTGACGAAGCAATCCAGCCCAAGCGCAAGAAAAGCCGGCAAAAGCATGCTTTATCAAAGAGGAAGGACGCTGGATTGCTTCGCTGCCGCTCGCAATGACGAAGAAGAGCGCGGTGGCCGCCAAGGGTGGTGCCTGGAAATCGTCATTGCGAGGAGCGTAAGTGACGAAGCAATCCAGCCCAAGCGCAAGAAAAGCCGGCAAAAGCGTGCTTTATCAAAGAGGAAGGACGCTGGGTTGCTTCGCTGGCGCTCGCAATGACGAAGAAGAGCGCGGTGGCCGCCAAGGGTGGTGCCTGGACATCGTCATTGCGAGGAGCGTACGCGACGAAGCAATCCAGCAAGCACGCACAAAGCCTTCTTCAAAAAGGAGGACGCTAGATTGCTTCGCTGGCGCTCGCAATGACGAAGAAGAGCGCAGGGCCGGGCCGCCTTGGAACCGAGGGCGCCCTTGCGCGGAGGGCCATGCCGCAGTCCCCTCCTTTTTTGGCTGAAAGTCGCCGTTTTAGCTCAGCAGCTTCTTCAGATCCTCTTCCGGATCGCCAATCGCCGCGATGCCGTAGTTCTGAACGAGGAGGCGCAGCACGTTGGGCGAGAGGAGGGCGGGCAGCGAGGGCCCCAGCAGCATGTTTTGGATGCCCAGATGCAGGAGCGTGAGCAGGATGCAGACCGCCTTTTGCTCATACCAAGAGAGCACGAAGGAAAGGGGCAGCTCGTTCACCCCGCAACCGAAGGCCTCGGCGAGCGCGAGGGCGACCTGAATGGCGCCATAGGCATCGTTGCACTGGCCCATGTCGAGCAGCCTCGGCAAGCCGTTGATTTCCCCCAAATCCAGGTCGTTGAAGCGGTATTTGCCGCAGGCCAGGGTGAGGACGATGCTATTTTTTGGGGTTCGCTTTACGAATTCGGTGTAGTAGTTGCGCCCGGGCCGCGCGCCGTCGCAGCCGCCGACGAGGAAGAAGTGCTTGACTGCGCCGGACTTTACCGCCTGAACGATCTGCCCGGCCG
>JAITTC010000179.1 GCA_031287285.1 Christensenellaceae bacterium | reverse complement strand
CGATGGCCGCGGCTTCGTCCATATCCCGGGGGATTGACTTAAAGTAACCCGTGAAGAAGAACACCGAGGTGGCGCTCACGCCGGTCATCACGAGCATATAGCCGGGCTTGGTGTTATATAGGCCAAGCTTCAGGAGGATTTGGAAGAGCGGGATGGTGCCCGAGGGCAGAAACAGCCCGCAAAGGAACAGGAAGTAAAGAAGGTTGCTGGCAGCCACATACTTCCTTGCGATTGGGAAGGCGATGAGCAGCGACATCAGCAGCGAAGCGATGGTGCAAAGCGTCGTATAGAGCACGGAATTGAGGATATAGCTGCCGAACTTGGCGCGGTTCCAGGCGGTGATGTAATTGGCGAAGGTCCAAGAGCGCGTCAGGCCCGCGGGGTTTAAGAGGTATTCCTGCGTGGTCTTGACCGAGGTGTTGAAGCTGAAGAACAGCGGGAAGAGATAAAGGAAGAGGAACAGGGCCACCAGCGCGTAGCAAAACACCAAAAAGGGGAGGTTTTTTTGCCTGCTCATCTATTGGTCCACCTCCATCTTGCGCATGAGGAGCTGCGAGAGGATCGTGACCGTGCACACGGCCACGAACAGCACGATGCTCTGCGCCGCCGCATAGCCCTGGCGCATGCCGGCCAGGCTGCCGCCCGACGAGGTCGCCCCGCGCCCGCCAAAGGCTGTGGCGAAGACCATCATGCCAAGGGTCGCGGTGTTGAACTGCCCGGAGGTGATGGTCATGATGAGCTCGAAGGACTGCAGCGAGCCGATGATGGCCAGCAGGGTGTTGACCGTGATCGACGACCAAAGCAGCGGGAAGGTGATGCGCCAAAAGGCCTGCCACTCGCCCGCGCCGTCGATATAGGCTGCCTCGTAGATCTCTTCTGGGATGTTCTGCAGGCCGGCGATGAAGATCACCATGGAATAGCCCATGTTCTGCCAGATTTGCGCGGCGATGACCGCGGGGAAGGCATAGCTGTAGCTGCTCAGGATCGCGGGCGGGTTTTCAAGGCCCAAAACCCCTTGCATGAAGAGGAAGATCGGCCCGGTCGGCGTTGAGAAGAGGAGCTTCCACATCGTGGCCACCACGGCGGCGCCCAGCACCACGGGCATGAAGTACACCGCCCGGTAGAGGTTCCTGCCCTTCATGATCTTGTTGGTCAGCACCACCGCCATGAGCAGGGCGATGGCGTTTTGAATAACGGTGACCGTTACGGCGAAGATGGCCGTGCGCGTCAAGGCGCCAAAAAGGTCCCTCGTGTTTTGCAGGATGAAGAACTCCCTGTAGTTGGCAAGGCCGATGAACGAAAACGCGCTGCCCGGCAGGCCCGAAATATTGGTGAAGGAAAGCACCGCGGTCGTCGCGGAGGGGATCAGCCTGAAGGCGAAATAGTGCAAAAGGCCGGGCAGGATGCACAGCATAATCATCCACGGGGCGAAGGTGCGGAGTCTGCGCGCTTTGCGCCTTTGAGGCGCTGTGATTTTTAAAAGAGCCAAGCTCTTGCCCCCTTTCGGAAGAAATAACGGGGAATAAAAACCGTTTCCGGGCCGCGGCGGCAAGGCGGCGGCCCGGAAACGCAGCGGAAGGAGGGAATGGCTATTGCCCTTGCAGGGTAGAAAGAGAGGCAAGAGCCGTCGCGTAGTCGTCTGCAGCTGCCTGGGCGAGCTGCTCCTTGGTGTAGGGGCCGCCCAGAACGTCGAGATAGAAGAAGCTAAAGCCGCCGTTGGCGCCGTATTCGCCCACGCCCTTGAGGCCGTAGATCAGGAACTCCGGGTTGAGCTTGGGCTTTTGCAGGCCGGGGGCCAGGCTGTTGAGGAAGGCGTTTTCAAGGATGGTATCGGCTTGGGTGGGCGAGAAGCCGCCGACCGAGTTGAGGAAGGAGGTGTAGATCTCCTTGCGAGAGAAGTACTCGAGGAAGTTCAGCGCGCCTTCCTTGTTGGGCGCGTTGCTGGGCACCGAGAACGAGAGGTCGTACTTGATGCCGTACTGGGGCGGCAGGCCGTCGCCCCGCGCGCTGAGGCCGGGAAGCGAGAAGTACCCAAAGTCGAGATCCGGATTCGCGGTTTCAATCGTGGGGGCAGTCCAGGATCCGTCCGCGTACATCGCCATGTTGCCGGCTGCGAAGCGGCCCGGGGCGTCTGAATAGTTGATGCCGGTGACGCCGGGCTCCATATAGGAGGCGAACTGCTCCATGCAGGTATAAATCGGGGCCAGGCTTGGGTCCGTGTGCGTAAGTTCGCCGGTCATGAGCTTGCGGCCGATCTCAGAGCTTTCATCCTCGGTGAACATCGCGTTGAAGATGGCGTTTTTGAACATGTTCAGCGGCCAGTTATCGGCCGCGCCGGCGGTGATGACGCTGTATTTGCCGCTATTTTTCACCGCTTCGCAGATCGCGAGGAACTCATCCCAGGTTTTGGGCTCTGAAAGGCCGAGCTCGGTGAAGATGGCCTTGTTATAGAACACGCCGGTGTAGGCCACCGTGCCCTGGCAGATGGAATAGAACCGATCCCTGTAGGCGTTGCCCGCCAAAATGTCTGCGCTGTAGTTCTTCATGAAGGCTTCGTCGGTCAGGTCCAGGAGCAGGCCGTCGTCGATGTATTGCTGCCAGGTCGGCTTATCGACGAAGTCCTTGTTCCAATCCTCCTGAGGGAGGGCGAAGGTCTGGAACGAGATGATATCGACGTTGTTGGCGGCCACGCGGGTTTCGCGGGCCGAGTCATGATCGCCCGAAGGCACGTTGGAGATCACGAGCTCATAGCCCGGGTAGGCTTCCTGAAAGCCCGCCTGGATGGACTGCAGGAACAGCACGGTGGGCTCGTTCGTCCAGGTGAGGAGCTCCACCTTTTTGGTTTCACCGGCGGGAGGCGCCGGCTGGCTTGTGGCCGGGGCGGAGCCGCCCCCGGAGGGCGCTTCCGTGGCTGGGGAGGCTGGCGTGCCGCAGCTCACCAGGCCGAGCAGCAGCAAGGCAGCTAGAATGAGGGTGAATGCTTTTTGTAAGCGCATTTTGTGGTTCCTCCTCGTTCCCGTTCGTGATTTTGGCTAAACAATTAACCTAATTTAGGGTACTATGAAGTTCGCTCGCGCGGCAATGTGAAAAACCTTCGGAAACCGAAAAAAAGCACGGACTTTTCGCCCGTGCTCCGGCGCTTGAGGAGATAAAGAGGGGAAAGGAGGGGAAAAAGAGAGAAAACCCTCACTCCATGGGGAAGAGCAGCCTGACGACCTGCTCGCTGAAGAGATTTTCGGCCCGGACGGGGATCGAGTCGATGACCCGAAGCTGCGGAGCCGCGGAATCCTGCCGGGGGCTTAGCTGGTCGCTTAGGCCAAGATAGCCAAGCGCATAGGCGTTGGTGACGTAGCTGACCTGCACAAGGCCATCCTCGATACCCTGCGCGATCTCCTCGTTTATGTCTCGCCCGAGGATCAGGGCGCTGCCGCCAGCTTCGCGTAGCGCGCGCAGGGCGCCGAGGGTCGCGCTTTCGTTCTGGCAGATCACGGCCCTTACGCCGGGGTGGGCATCAAGCGCCGCCTTGCAGCCGGAATTGGCCAGGTCCTGGTCGCCATAGCAAACGATGCGCTCGTGGAAGATCAGCCCGCCCAAGCCGCCCTCCCTGCGCAGTTCGGCCTCCCAGGCGTCGTCTGGCAGGTAGCTTTCTTCACCAGTGACGAGCAGCACCTCGATTTGGCTGCCGATCTCGCGCTTGAGCGTCTGCATGGTTTCCTGCCCGGTGAAATATTCGCTGTTTCGATACTGGCCGAGGAGGTTTGGCTGGCTTGGCAGCTCACAGCCCAGCGCCACGACGGGAAGGGGCGCATAAAAATCCTGCGGAATGTCGCCGCGATTCAGCGCGAGCAAGACGAGATCGGCGCCGCCGCGAACGAGCGGGGCCAGGAGATCCTGCAGCTCTTCGCCCTCTGAAAGAACATGCAGGCTAAGCTCGCGGTGGTGATCCGCTGCGGCCTGCTTGACTCCGTCGACCAGGTTTTGCCAATAATAGCCTTCGCTGGACGAGCAGATCAGCCAAAGGCCGCTGTTTGGCCGCGCGCAGCCGGAAAGAGGCAGGACGAGAAGAAGCGCGCACAAGGCGCGGAAGAAGGCCGTCAGGGCTGCTTTTGCAGGGGCAGGCTGTACTGTATGCAAGTCCATTCCTCCATTTCGCTGTCGATGCGCAGGCCGTATTCCTCGCCGCAGAGCAGCTTGATGCGGCGGTTGACGTTCTTCATGCCGATGCCGCTCGGGCGGCTTTCGTCCTCTGGCGGCAGGCCCTCGAGCATCTGCGCCTGGAGGCGCCCGAGCAGGGCGTGCTCAATGCCCATGCCGTCGTCATAGACCTGCATTTTGAGCCTGCCCGCCTGCAGATAGACCCGCACGCTCACCGTGCGGCCCGAAAGGTCGCCAACGCCATACTTAATCGCGTTTTCGATTAAGGGCTGCAGGATGATCTTGGGGCAATAGAGGGGGAGCGCGGCGTTTTCGACCTCGATTTCGTAGCGGAAGCGCCGCGAGAGCCTGGCGGATTGCAGGAGCAGGTAGCAGCGCGCGTGCTCGACCTCGTTTTCTACGGTGTGGAAGTTGCCGCCCAGATGGATCGAGAGCCGCAGGAGCTTGGCCAGCGCCTCGACCATGATAATGGCCTCTTTGGAGCGCTCATCCTCCAGGGTCCAGACGATGGAATCGAGGGTGTTATATAAAAAGTGGGGGTTAATCTGGTCTTGAAGGGCGGCCAATTCGAGGCTCCGAAGCTGCGCTTGCTTTTTGGTCGCATCCTCGACGAGCCCGTCGATTTGGTCGAGCAGGGCGTTGTACTGGCCCGCCAGGCGGACGAATTCCCTCGTGCCGGAGGGCCGCAGGCGCGGATCCTTGGCGGTGTTTACGTGGCTCATGGCGCGCTCTATGTTGAGGATCGGCTGGACGATCAGCGCGGAGCTGAGGTTTGCCAGCAGAACTGAGAGCAGGATGCAGGCCAGGAGCAGCGTCAGCGACCTTGCCTGAAAGGCCTCGGCGCTACGGCGCAGCCCGCTTTCGCGGATCATGCCTGCTAAAACCCAGACGCCGTTCTTGGCAGGCACCGAAACCTCGAGCTGCCGAAACTGCGCGCCGGGCACCAGGGCTGCCGAAAA
>JAITTC010000124.1 GCA_031287285.1 Christensenellaceae bacterium | reverse complement strand
CCGAGCGACCAGGCGGCAGAGAGCACAAGCGCGGAGGAAGCCGCGCGAATGGCCTGCATCGCCCCCATGGCGGGCCCTGCCTGCGGGATGAACTGAATGGCGATGGTGGCCGCGAGCATCAAAATAAAGGCTGAAATCGTAGAGCCTAGGCCAGCCACCAGCATCCCCGGCGTGCCCGCGACATGGCGGCCAACAAAGCTTGCGCAGTTGAGCGCGATGACGCCCGGCAGGGTTTGCGAAAGGGTGGCGTATTCGAAGAACTGGTCCTTATCCATGAAGCCGTAGCGCTCGACGACGTCCTTTTCGATCACGGGCAGCATCGCAAGGCCGCCCGCGAAGGTGAAGGTGCCAGCCTTAAAGAAGGTGCAGAACAGCCCCCACAGGGAGCGAAGCTTCGTGTTTGCCATTGGAACCTCCCAAAAGATGACGCTCCCGGCGCGAAAGCGGCGCCGGGAGCGTAGGAATGGATTTAAGCCTTGGCCTCCTTGCGCTTTTGCCACATCGTCCACAGCGGCGCCGCGATGACGACCGATGAGAACCAACCGCTGATCGTGCCAACCGCCATGGGCAGCGCGAAGGTGCGGATGGATTCAAGCCCGTTGCCGGCCGCGAAGACATAGACCAGGCCAACCGCCAGAAACACCGCCAAAGAGGTGTTGATCGAGCGGGTGAGGCTCTGCGAGATGCTGCGATCGACGATCTCGTCCACCTTCACGCCCTTTTTGGCGGCCAAGGAGTTTTCGCGGATCCTGTCGTAGATGACGATGGTGTCGTTGATCGAATAACCCAGGATCGTCAGCGCCACGGCGATGAAGGAGTCGCCGATCGGGATGCGGCAGACCACGAAGGTGAAAAAGACGATGATCACGTCGTGAAGGAGGGCGAGCAGCGCGGTCACGCCTGCCGAGAGCCCGTGGATCTTGCGGAAGCTGAACCAGACATAGGCGATGATCAGCAGCGCCGAGAGCAGCAGGGCGATGATGCCGTTCGTCAGGAATTTTTGGCCGAAGAAGGGGGCTACGTTGTTGGTCTGGGCCAAGGTCAGCCCTTGATCCGGGAAGGCGGCGATCAGGGCGTCGGTCACGCCCTGCAGGGCCTCGTTGCTCAGGCCGTCTCCGCCCGCGATATTGAGCACGAGCATCTGGTTTTGGCTCATGTAGTCCGTGGTGATCTGCGCCGTGGCCAGCCCGTTGCCCAAGGCGCCCCCCGCGATGGCTGCTGCGTCGTCAGGGTCGATGGTGGGGGAAGCGACGAGGTCGTATTTGAGGATCGCCCCGCCCTTAAACTGGATATCGAGGCTTACGCCGTTGATGAAGAGGAAGATAAGCCCCACCAGCATCAGAGCGCCCGAGATCGCGAAGAAGATCTTGCGCTTTTGGTAGAAGGGGAAGATCTTGACTTCCTTATGCAGGCTTTTTTCGCTTAGGAACGCGTGCGGGTTCTTGGCGAACTTAAAGCGGATAATCGAGGAGGTCAGCAGCCTCGTGGCCGAAACGCCGGCGACGAAGTTCATGATGATGCCAAAGAGCAGGGTGTAGGCAAACGAGAGCATCGCGCCGGAGGTCATGACCCGCATGACGATCGCCACGATGAGCACGGTGATGTTGCCGTCAAACACCGACGAGAACGCGCGCGTAAAGCCCGAGGCGACCGCGGCCTCGACGCGCTTGCCGTCGCGCAGTTCTTCGCGAATGCGCTCTGAGATGATGATGTTGGCGTCTACCGCCATGCCGATTGAGAGGATGATGCCCGCGATGCCCGGCAGGGTGACCGTGAACTGCGGCCAGGTGAGCAGGATGAGCTGGCCCGCGACCTGCAAAAGAAGCGAGATCGACGCGATCACGCCAGAGAGCCTGTAGAAGGCGATCAGGCCGATGCAGATCAGCACGAAGGCCAGGATGCCGGCGATTACCGTTACATCCAGGGCGTTCGAGCCAAGAAGCGGGCTGATGGCGCTGTAGTTGCTGGTTTCAAGGGCGAAGGGCAGCGCGCCTGAATTGATGAGGTTGGCCAAGGTGCGGGCCTCTTCCTGGGTTTCAAGGCCGGTGATGACGCAATCCGCCGAATTGATGGCCTCGTTGACCGTGGGCGCCGAGATCACGTTATCGTCCATATTGATGCTGATCTGCTGGCCGACGAGCCTGGCCGTCGCCGCCGCAAAGAGGGCCTGGCCTTCGGGGCGAAGGCGCAGCCTCACCTCGTAGCCGGGGGTGCCGTCGCTGGGCACGGCGGATTCCGCGTGCTCCACGTGCATGCCCTCGATCACCACGCCGCCGTCCGGGTCTTTAAAGGTGAGCTTTGCCATGGTGCCAAGCTCCGCGATGGCGGAATCCGGGTCGAAGTTCGTTTCGTCTGACTTCCAGGGGAAGCGCACGAAGACGAAGCCGTTTTCCGTGTCGATGGTGACGTCGCGATCGAGGATGTTGTTCTGGTCAAGGCGGATCTCCATGATGGTGCGGGCAGCCTCGAGCTCCTCGCTCGTGGGCTTGCGGCCTAAACCCTTCGGGGTGAAGGTTGCGTCTACGCCGCCCCGGATGTCGATGCCAAAGCGCATATCGGCGGCGCCTGGGATGCGCACCTTATAGATGCCGGCGCTCGTATTCACGCCAAAGAAGGAGAGATAGCCCAGAATCAGCGTGATGGCGAGCACCACAAAAAAGGTCGATTTGCTTCGTAAAATTCGCTGCATCGATAAAACCCCTCATCAATTCATTGATCTTTTGAACGCTTTGCTAAAGGGCAGCCAAAGGTGGGGCGTGCCCGCCCAAGAAAAGGGCCAAAGGCGGGGCCTTGCGCCGCTGCCGCCGCGCTCTTTTGCCAAGACTTCGGCAAAAGAAGCCGCGCGGGGGGAGCAAGAGGCAGAACAAGGGCAGCGCCAGGGGCAAAAAGGCCTTCGCGCCCCGTTCGGCAGCGCCGCTTGCGCGCAAGAGACTCTCGCCGGAAGCGACCCAAAGAAGCTGCCGTGCGGAAGCGCTGAGCGAGGAGGTTTGCGCCGCGCCCTCGCCGCCTTCGGCGCGCTGGCCGGCCGAAAGCACGAAAACAGGGGGGATCAGGCAAAGAACGAGCAAAAGAAAGGCCAAAAAAAGGCCTCTTGCCCTTTTCTTCATCTGCCGCCGCCCCCTTTGCGCTTTAAACTCAGGTTATCATACACTTTTTTGAGCACAAAGGCAAGAAAAATGCGCTTTCATCGGCGGGCTATTTTTGGCTGCGCGCTAAACCGCAGCGCCGCCGGCCCCTTCTGCGGCGATATAAAAAGCGCCCAGATGAAACCGGGCGCTTTTGGCGCGCTTCAGGCCGCGCCCTGCGGCTTAGCCCTGGGGCGCCGCGCCATTCGCGCCGTTTTGGTAGTCCTTGCCCCAAAGCCCCTTCTGGCGCTCGAAATTGACGCGGTTCTTGGCTAAATACAGCGCGTGCAGCTCGCTTGCGTCCATGCCCGCCTCCAGGCACATCGAAACGAAGAAGTGCAGCACGTCGACCAGCTCGCCCTTGAGCTTTTCGGGCTGAACGGGGGGATTGTTCTTCCACCACTTGAAGCGCGCCTCGTCGAGCACTTCGGCAAGCTCCGAAATCGTGGCCAAGACCTGCTTTTGAATCCATTCTTCGGGCGGAATACCGTTTAAAGCCCGCTCGTCCTTGAGGCTTTGGTTAAAGCTTTGCTGCAGGCGGAAGATTTCATCGAGCTTATCCATGCAGGGCCTCCGAAAGGGCCGAAAAGTCAAGATCCTCGGGGCCTACGACCGAGGCGCCGAAGGGCGAGAGGAAGATTTTTTGGCAAAGGGCCTGGGCTTCTTCCAGGCTGGCCGCGTCCAGGCTTTGAAGGTATTCCTCTTCGCCGCGCAAGCGCCCCAGCAGCAGCTGCCCGCGGCCCAGCGCCTGCATCCTGGCGCTGCCGGACTCCATCGAGAGCAGGTAGCTGCCGCGGATCTGCTCGCGCGACTTTTCGAACTCCTCCTTGGGGATGCCATCCTCAACAAGCCGCTTGAGCTCCTCGCCCATGAGGTTTAAAACGCGCTGGGCGGTCTTTGGGCTGGTGCCCGCGTAGAGGGTTTCGATCCCCGTGCGCGCGTGGGAGCTCGGGTAGGAATAGACGCTGTAGGCAAGGCCCGCCTCCTCGCGGATGCGCTGAAACAGCCTGGAAGACATCGAGCCGCCCAGCAGGTTGTTGAGAATCAGCAGGGTGAAGTTGGCTTCATCGCCCATCGGCAGCGAGGGGAAGGCCAGGCAGACCTGGGTCTGCTCGAGCTCCTTGCGCCGAAAGAGGGTTTTTGGCGCGAACTCCACAGCGGGGTAGTTGCGATATTGATACGCGCCGCCCCAGGGAGCGAAGGCTTGACTGAGGAGATGCAGGGCCTGGTCCCAATCGTAGTTGCCGGCCAGGGTAAAGACCGCATTCTGGGGCTTATAGCGCGCCTGCATGAAGTGAAGAAGCGCCTCGCGGCTCACGGCGCGGATGCCCTCTGCGGGCCCTAAAATGCTGCGCCCCAGCGAGTGCCCGCCAAACATGGCCAGGGCGAGCTGGTCCTGCGCCAGGTCTTCCGGCGTGTCTTCCCCCATGGCGATTTCCTCTAAAATGACGCCCTTTTCCTTTTCGAGCTCGCCCTGCGGGAAGGCCGGGTTTAAAACGAGGTCCGAGAGCAGGCCGAGCGCCTCTTGCAGGCGGGTGGAAACCGCCTTGACGTAAAAGCAGGTCAGTTCTTTGGATGTGAAGGCGTTCATCTGGCCGCCAAGGAAGTCCATTTCCTCCGCGATCTGCCGCGCGCTGCGATGGGCGGTCCCCTTAAAGAGCATGTGCTCGACGAAGTGCGAGTAGCCGTTCTCTTCGGGCGCTTCGTCGGCTGAGCCGTTGCGCACCCAAACCCCTAAGGAGATCGAGCGCAGGTAGGGCATCCTCTCGCCCACGATGGTCAGGCCGTTTGGCAGGGTTGCCCGGTCAAAAACTTGCATGAAGCAGCCTCCTTAGATGATGAAAAAGGGGAAGCGGCGCTTCCCCTTTTTGGCTTGAGTCACGTTGGGCTTAGCTTTTGCCGCGACGCAGCGTTTTAATCCTCGCGGTGAGGGCGGAAGGGCGGGCGGCGGTCGCCGCCCTCGCGGTTAAAGGCCGGGCGCGGCGGGCGCTCGGGCACCACGATGTCGGTCCGGACGAGATCGACGCGGCCCTGCTGGTCGATGCGCGAAACGCGCACGGGGATGATGTCGCCCAGCGACACCGCGTCTTCAACCTTTTCGACGCGGCCCGGGGCGAGCTTGGAGATGTGGAGCATCCCATCCTTGCCGGGCACCAGCTCGACGAACGCGCCGATTGGAATGATGCGCACGACCTTGCCCACGAATTCCTGGCCGACTTCCACGCCGCCCGCGATGGATTCGATGATGTGGCGGGCCTTCGCGGCCGCCTCCTCGTCGGGCGTGGCGATGAAGACGCGGCCGTCGTCTTCGATGTCGATCTTCACGCCGGTGTCTGCGATGATCTTGTTGATGACCTTGCCGCCGGAGCCGATGACCTCGCGGATCTTTTCTGGATCGATACTAAAGCTGATGATCTTGGGCGCGTATTTTGACAGGCTCTCGCGCGGGGCGTCGAGCACCTCGAGCATCTTGCCCATGATGTGCATGCGGCCCTCATAGGCCTGCGCCAGCGCCTGGCGAAGGATGGCTTCGTCGATGCCCTTGATCTTGATGTCCATCTGGATGGCGGTGATGCCGTCCTTGGTGCCCGCGACCTTGAAGTCCATGTCGCCAAGGAAGTCCTCAAGGCCCTGGATGTCGGTCAAGACCGAGATCTTGCCGGAGGCTTCGTCTTGAATCAGGCCCATGGCGCAGCCCGCGACCGGCTTTTTGAGCGGCACGCCGGCATCCATGAGCGCGAGCGTGGAGCCGCAGACGGAGCCCATCGAGGTGGAGCCGTTTGAAGAGATCGCCTCTGAAACCACGCGGATGGCGTAGGGGAAGCTTTCTTCATCGGGGATCATGGGCTCCAGAGCGCGCTCTGCCAGCGCGCCGTGGCCGATTTCGCGGCGGCCCGGGGAGCGCAGGGGGCGCGATTCGCCGGTGGAGTAGGGGGGCATGTTGTAATGGTGCATGTAGCGCTTGAACTCTTCTTCCGAGATGCCGTCGAGCTTCTGCTGGTCGCCCACGGCGCCCAGGGTGACGACGCTCATCACCTGGGTTTGGCCCCTGGTGAACACGGCGGAGCCGTGCGGGCGCGGCAAGATGCCGGCCTCGCACCAAATCGGGCGCACCTGGGTCAGGGCGCGGCCGTCCGGCCGGACGCCGTTCTTGGTGATGTTGGCGCGCATGACCTTTTTTTGCATCGCATAGAGAATATCGCCGATTTCGCGCTCGCCGTCTGGGTAATCGGCCAGGAAGGCGTCGAGCGCCTCCTGCTTGACCTGCTTTTCGCGCGCGGAGCGCTCCTCGCGGTCGAAGGTTTCAAAAACCCATTCCATCCTATGGATGGCGAAGGCCTGCACCTTCTCTTCCAGATCTTCGCGCACGCTGACCAGCGTGAACTCGGCCTTTGGCTGGCCGATTTCCGCGATGATGCCCTCTTGAAAGGCCACCAGGCGCTTGATCTCTTCATGGGCGAAGAGGATGGCCGAGAGCATGGTTTCTTCGCTGATCTCCCTAGCGCCGGCTTCGACCATCATGATGGCGTCCTTCGTGCCAGAGACCGTCAGGTGCAAATCGCTCTTTTCGCGCTGCTCGAGGTTTGGGTTCAAGACGAACTCGCCGTCAACCAGCCCAACGACGACCGAGCCAGTCGGCCCGCCAAAGGGGATGGGCGAAACCGCAAGGGCGATGGAGGAGCCGATCATCGCGGGAATCTCGGCCGAATTGTCGTTATCGTTTGAAAGCACCGTGGCGACCACGGAAACATCGTTGCGGAAGCCCTTGGGGAAGAGCGGGCGCAGGGGGCGATCGATGAGGCGGGAGGTGAGGACCGCCTTTTCGGTCGGTCTGCCCTCGCGCTTGATGAAGCCGCCGGGGATCTTACCCACGGAGTAGAGCTTTTCTTCGAAATCGCAGCCGAGGGGGAAGAAGTCGATGCCCGGGCGGGGGGAGGCGGAAACCGTGGCGCAGACGAGCACGGCGGTATCGCCATAGCGAACGAGCACGCTGCCCGATGCCTGCTCTGCGTAGCGGCCGAATTCGAGGGAAAGTTCCCTGCCGGCCAGGTCGGTTTTGTAGATGCGATGTTCCATTTTAGGGGATCTCCTTTCAAAGGTAGGGGGAAACGGCCCGTCTTTTCATCTTTGCCCCTTCTGCATGGAGTTTGCCGGGCCTTTTTGGCTTTTAAAAAAACTCGGCAAACCCCACGGAGCAGGAAGGGCGCTTAAGATGAATTTCGCAGGATGGCCGGGCTTTTGCTCTGCCCGGCCCCCTGCGAAACGAGGCCTGTGCTTGATTTAGCGGCGGATGTTGAGCTCTGCGATCAGTTCGCGGTAGCGCATCACGTCGAGCTTGCGCAGATAGTCCAGCAAGCCGCGCCGCTTGCCGACCATGATGAGCAGCCCGCGGCGGGAGTGGTGATCCTTCTTGTTGGAGCGCAGGTGCTCGGTCAGGTGGTTGATGCGCTCGGTCAAAAGGGCGATCTGCACCTCCGGCGAGCCGGTGTCGCCCTCGTGGCGGGCGAATTTTTGGATGAGGTCGGTCTTCAGGGTCTTGTCCATGTCCTTGTTCCTCCGCATTTAAAGTTGATTTAGAAATCGCCGAGCGCCGAATTGGCCGCGCTGCGTTGGCACGCAAACCCTCCAGCGGCGGTTCAAACCAGTTTTTATCATAGCAGAACAGCGGCAATTTGTAAATGCCGGGGAAGCGTTATTTTTAGGCTTGGGCGGCGAGAATAGCCGCTGCTGCCGCCATATCGCGCTGGACTTGAGCTTTTAGGGCCTCAAGGCCATCGAATTTGGCCTCGGGCCGCAGAAACGCCAAAAGCTCAAGCTTTACGCAGCGGCCATAGGCATCGCCCGAAAAGCCCATGAGATGCGCCTCGGTCGCGGGCGGCGCGCCGCGCACGCTAGGCCGAAGGCCGATGTTGCACACGGCTTGATAGCGCGCGCCATCCAGCGTGGCAAGGCCTGCGTATACCCCGAATCTGGGCAGAAGCTTTTCTTGATTCAGAGCCAGGTTCACGGTGGGGAAGCCGAGCTTTCGCGCGAGATGCTGCCCGTGCATGACGCGGCCCCAAAGCGCGTAGGGCTGGCCCAAAAGCGCGGTGGCGTCCGCTAAATCACCTGCCTGAAGCAGCGCGCGAATGGAGCTTGACGAGAGCTTTTCACCCTTTAAGCAAAGCGGCGGCAGGATTTTAAGCTCAAAGCCCATTTGGGCGGAAAGCCTTTGCAAAAGGGCTGCGCCGCCCTTGCCGCCGCGCCCGAAGCGGTGATCTTCCCCGGCGACGAGGGCCTTCGCCCCATAGCCTTCGCAAAGGAGGCGGATAAAATCCTCGGCCGCCATGTTTTTGACTTCCTCTGTAAAGCGAGGCAGGACGGCGAGCTTCATGCCGGCCTTTTTGAGCGACCAAGCCTTCTCGGCAGCCGGCAAGAGGAGTTTTTTGGCGTTCTCGCCGCCGAGCAGCGAGAGCGGATGGTTCGAGAAGCTAAAGGCGCCGGGCACCAGGCCCCGTTCCTTCGCAAGGCCTCTCGCTGCGGCCAGGATGGTTTGGTGGCCAAGGTGCAGCCCGTCGAACATGCCCAGTGCAAGGGCCGTTTTTTGAGAAAATCCCTCGGTCAAATCGATAATCAGCCTCATAATTCCTCTTCGCAGTCATTCTTCACGGCCTTCGCAAAGGGTTCGTTTCGTTCGGCGGTTGCGCGCTCCCTTAGGGTCGCGCGCCTGAATGAATCGCCTCGCTCACGCTCGGCGGGCACGGCGCGCTCGCTCCGCTCGCGCGCCAAGGGGCGGGCGCCGCGCT
>JAITTC010000119.1 GCA_031287285.1 Christensenellaceae bacterium | reverse complement strand
ACTCGTCCAGGGGCACGAGCGCGCCCGCCGCGTAGTAGTCGCCGGAAGCGTCGCCGCTGTTGATGAGGTCCGGGTCCTGGCCCGAGGCGATCAGCAAAGAGGACTTCTGGCGCACGTCGATGCCGACGAGGTACTCGATGCTCAGGTCGACCTTCGTAAGCTCGGCCAGGGCCTTGCCCGCCGGCGTGTCGTGCCATTGGTCGATGGTGCTGGTCGCGGCCCCCGCGTGCAGAAGCGTGAGGCTCACGGGCGTGCGCTCAGGCCCCGCGGGCTCTTCCGTGGCAGCGGCTGGCGCTTCGGTCGTTTCGGCGGACTGGGCGGGGGATTGCGTCGCCGCCGGGGTTGGCGACGAACAAGCCGAAAGGGCCAGGGCCAGCATCAAACCGGCCAGCAAATAGGCTACGAGTTTCCTTTTCACGTATGATTTCCCTCCTACAGTACAGCCGCCCGCAGGGTTTCTGCCCTGGGGCGGCTTGACTTGCGCAGCGTTGCCCTTTGGCAGGAAGGGCAGCGTTGTTTACCTGAAATTTACCGCTTGTAAAGCTCCACGGAGTCCTTGATCATCTGCGTGGCGAGCTCTTCATACTCACGCAGGGGCAGGGCAGCCAGCTTCGCCGTAAATTCGGCCCAAGCGGCCTCAAATTCGGCCTCTGTCGGGCACTGGGTGACGATCTTTGGCATCGATTCGATCGTGATGGTCAGCGCGGTTTCGCCGGCAACCTTGCGCGGGTCATCGGTCGCGATGCGCTGGCGAACCGTCGCGCCGCCCATATACCAGCCGTCCTTCGAGGGGTTGAACCAAGAGATGAAGGAATCGTAGCCGCGATCCTTGTAGTGCGAGAGGAATTCAAGCTCGTTGTCGTTGTATACGACCTGGGCGTAGCTCGGGTCGTTCGTGGGCGAAGCGATGGAGCCGGACGTGGGCAGCGGCTCAAGGCCCGGATAGAAGTGGAACCAGGTCATCTGCTCAAGGGCCTGCGAGCGCTTGTAGTCCACATTGATGAAGTTCTTCCACTGCTCGGTGGTCTTTTCGATCTTGCCATCGGCGTTATAGCTGAAGTCCACGCCTTCGATGCCATAGCGCATGGTGATCTGGTTCTCTTCCTTGGCGAGATCGTCGAAGAAGCGCATCGCGCGGTCCGGATCCTTGCACGAAACCGTGATGCCGATGCCGCCGCCTGCGGTGAAGTTGCGGTAGCCGCGATACATTTCGGTTTCTACGCCTTCCTGTACCACGGGGAAGGCCACCAGCATGCGCTCTGGCGCGGTCTGGTTCAGCGCGTCAAGGCCGGTTTGCATAAAGCCGCGCTGCTCATACAGGCCGGCCAGGCGGCCGGAGGAGACCTTCTGCTGGAACTGGTCGTCGGTCTGCATGAACATTTCCTTGTCGGCCACGCCCGCGTTCCACATGCGGTTGAGCATTTTCAGCCAGTTATACTGGATTTGCTGGTCCATGACGATCTTGGCCTCGAGGGTTTCCTGGTTGACGAAGGTCAGGCCGTCGTTCGGGTAGCCGCCCGAGTAGCGCGCGGCGCCGTATTGCACGCCGGAAGCACGCCAGGCCTCGGTGGCCTCGGTGATGCCGATGGTGGGCTGGTCGTTAAAGGTCGGGTGGGCGGCGACGTAGTCCAAAATCATCGTCTGCCATTCCTCCCAGCCGCTCACGACGGGGTAATCGTTTTCGGCCAGCACTTCCATGTTCAGCCAGTAGCCCGCGGCTGGATACACCGCGTTTTCAGAGGGCTGCGCGCCGAACCAATACATGCCGCCGTCCGGCTGAAGCGAAATCCTCTGCTTCCACTCGGGGTAGGCAAGCTCGAGGTTTGGGTAATTGCCGCTCGTCATATAGGGCAAAACGTCGATGTAGGAGCCGGCCGCGTAAAAATCGCCCGCGGTGTCGCCCCCGTTGATGAAGTCCGGGTAAGCGCCCGCCGCGATGAGCAGCGAGGCCTTCTGGCGCTGGTCAGCCCCGACCAAATACTCGATGTCGAGGGTCACGTTGGTGCGTTCGGCCAGCAGCTTGCCGGTCGGCGTGTCCTTCCAGGGGTCGATGGTCGATGTCGCCGAGCTCATATTCAGCATCGTGAAGGTCGCGGGGGTGCGCTCGGCCTCGTAGGGGTCGACTTCCTCCGCAGGAGCGCTCTCATCCGGCGCGTCCGTCGCGGGGCCGGCGGTCGCGGGCGCCGCGGTGGGCGCTTCGGGCGCCGGGGCGGGCGAGGAGCAGGCCGCGAGGGCCATGGCCAACAGGAAGATGGCCAGCAGGCACGCGATGGGTTTTCGTTTCAAGGTAGATTCCTCCTAATTCCATATTGCCGCTCTCGCGGGCCTTTGGGCCCTTCACGAGCAGCTAAGTCAACGAAACTCGTTTTGTGCGGAGCTATATTTATGTGGTCCACAGCAATTTCATTTTACATGAAACTCCCTAAAAATCAACTAAAAATTTTTACAACCTGCATAGTCCATTAACGTAAGTTATGTTTTTTCGTGCCGCCCACTATAAGTTTATGCGAAATTTAACGAGAAAAGCATGCAGTATTCGCATCTGGAAACTATACTTTTTTCAAATTACTTCCGCCGGTGGCTCCAGAAACGGGATTTTTTCGGTTAAAAACCCGGCTTTCATGCAAGATTTCGCCTCCTTTCCAAATCCAGCCTATGCAAGGCCGGCCCTCGTTATAAAACGATAAATTATATCTGCCGAACAAAAATTGGATGGTTTTACAACTGCTTGACAAGCCGATTCGAGCGGTGTATGATAACTCGTACCTTTAAAGCATATATGCTTTAAATGCTTTATGGGCGGCCACAATCCGTAAAAAACGCAATACAAACGAAGAAGGAGATCACTTCCCATGAACACCAACGCAAAGAAGATCCTAGCCCTCGTCTTGGGCCTTACGCTCTCGCTCCTGCTGCTGGCAGGCTGCGCTTCCCCTTCGCCCGTGGCATCAGACGCCACGGAAGCGCCCACGGCCAGCCCTGAGCCCAGCGCTGAAGCCACGCCAGAAGCCACGGAAGAGGTCGCGAAAGAGCCCGTCACCCTCGTGATCGGCGCCTCGCCCGTGCCCCATGCGGCGATCCTGAACGCGGTGAAGGAAGCCTTGGCAGCCGAGGGCATCGTTCTAGACATCCGCGAGTTCACCGATTACGTCCAGCCAAACCTCGCGCTGGAAAGCGGCGATTTAGACGCGAACTACTTCCAGCACCTGCCCTATCTCGTCGATTTCAACGCCAATAACAATACCCACCTCGTTTCCGCGGCGGCCATTCATTACGAACCCTTCGGCATTTACCCGGGCAAGACCGCCTCGCTCGAAGCTCTGGCAGACGGCGCGCAGGTCGCCGTCCCGAACGACACCACGAACGAGGCTCGCGCGCTGCTCCTCCTCGAGGCACAGGGCTTCATCAAGCTCGCGGAGGGCGTCGGCCTGGAAGCGACCGTGAAAGACATCGTCGAGAACCCCAAAAACCTCAAGATCGTCGAAATCGAGGCCGCGCAGGTGCCGCGCTCCTTGCCGGATGTCGACATCGCGGTCATCAACGGCAATTACGCCCTTGACGCGGG